>JAUMYC010000043.1:0-7786 GCA_030528845.1 Eubacteriales bacterium | reverse complement strand
GGCCAGCGGCAGCGCCTTCGGATAGCGGATCGCAGCAGGGCCGTCGCATTCCAGAGAGAGCTCCAGCATGCGGCGCAGATCCGCAATGCTCGACGGAACGGCAATGGTCATATTGGGCATCTGGCGCAGATACGTCAGATCATACAGCCCCTGATGCGTCGCGCCGTCGTCGCCCACGAAGCCGCTGCGATCCAGCAGGAACGTCACGGGCAGCTTCGGCAGGCACACGTCCATCTGGATCTGATCGACAGCGCGCTGCAGGAAGGTGGAATAGACCGCAACGAACGGGCGCATCCCGCCAAAGGCGAGTCCGGCAGCCATTTCGACCGCGTGCTCCTCCGCAATGCCCACGTCAAACGAGCGCTCGGGATAGCGCGACGCGAAGCGATCCATCTGCGTGCCCAGCGGCATAGCCGCCACGACCGTGCAGATGCGCGGGTCGGTCTGCGCCTCCTGCGCGAGGAAATCTGCCGCCGCTCCGCCGGAAGCGCCGCAGCTCTTTGGCATGGAGGAACCCTTGGGCGCGAGGCCGTGATAGATCGCCGGCTGCTGCATCGCTTCCGCATAGCCGCGTCCCTTTTGGGTCACGACATGCACGATCACGGGCCTGTTCGCTTTTTTGGCAACGCGCAGCGCCTTGATCAGCTTTTTGATATCATGCCCGTCGATCGGCCCGGAATAGCTGAAGCCCAGCGCCTCGAAAAATTTATCGCCCACGAGGATCGTCTTGAGCGTATCGCGCACGCGGGTGACAAAATGCAGCGCAGGCTTGCCGATTTTCGGGATCTTCTCCAGCGCACGACGGATCGCGCCCTTGGCATGCATGTAGGACGCGCTCTGCCGCAGCCCGCTCAGATGCGATGAGATCGCACCGACATTCTGTGAAATGGACATATTATTATCGTTGAGCACGATGATCATGCGCGTCTTGCTGTTGCCCGCGTCGTTGAGCGCCTCGTAGCACATGCCGCCGGTGAGCGCTCCGTCGCCCACGACCGCGACGACGTGATGCTTCTCCTCGCGGACATCCCGCGCTCTGGCCAGGCCGAGCGCGGCCGAGATGGCCGTGGAGGCGTGGCCCGCGGTGAACGCATCGTGCGGGCTCTCCGCGCTGCTGGGGAAGCCGCTCAGGCCGTCTTTTTGGCGCAGCGTATGGAATGCGCCGACGCGGCCTGTGAGCATTTTGTGCACATATGCCTGATGTCCCACATCGAACAGCAGCTTGTCCTTCGGGCTGTCAAAAACGCAATGCAGCGCGATGGTCAATTCCACCGCGCCGAGATTGCTCGCAAGATGCCCCCCGTTTTCGCTGACCGTATCGATCAGCTCCCGGCGGATCTCCTTGGCAAGAGCTTCATATTGAGCGACCTTCATTCCCTTCAGGGCGCCCGGAAAATCCAATTCATGCAGCATATTCTTCCCTGCCTTACATGACCGCAAAAGCAACCAGCACGCCCAGCAGCGCGCCGACGAGCACTTCAAAGGGCGAATGCCCCAGCAGCTCCTTGAGCGTATCGTGGCTCAGAGCATTGTCGTTCTGCTTCATATCGTCCAGTATCCGGTTGAGGATGCGCGCGTGCTGGCCGGCCTCTCTGCGCACGCCGGAGGCGTCCGTCATCACAACGAGCGCGAGGATGAGCATCATGGCAAATTCCAGCGAACCGAACCCGCGCATGATACCGGCGGACATAGCGATGGTACAAACCACGGAGGAATGGGACGAGGGCATGCCGCCCAGGCCGAAAAACCGCTTCCAATCCCACTTTTTGTCAACCAGCCGGCAAATGAGCACCTTGGAGCCCTGCGCGGCAGCCCACGAAACGAGGCAGGCCCACAGCGCCCGGTTTGACAACAGATCCAGCAGCTCTTTCACTCTTCCCGCTCCTTACATATCGATCTTCTCGACGCAATCCTGCGCGATCTGATGGAAATACTCGCTCCTGCCCTCGAAGGCGCGCAGCGCGTCGATCGCATCGGTATAGAGCGTCCGGCAGCGCTCCTTCGCTCCGTCGAGCCCGTAGAGCGAGACCGCCGTGAGCTTGCCGCTCTTTTCGTCCTTGCCGATCGACTTGCCCATCTTCTCGGCGGAGGAGACGACGTCCATGATGTCGTCGGCATACTGGAACAAAAGCCCGTAATTGCGCGCAAATTCGGTCAGCGCGTAGAGCTCGCCGTCGTTCGCCCCGGCCAGCCTTCCGCCCGCGCGCAGCGCGCCGCGAAACATGGCAGCTGTTTTGCCGAGGTGGATCAGCTCGAGCTCGTTGGCGCCGCCGCCCTCGCGCTCGCAGAGCAGATCCAGACTTTGGCCCTGGATCATGCCGTTTACGCCGGCTGCAGAGGCGATCTCGCGGATGGCCCAGATATGGCGCACCGCGTGCTCGGGGTAGTTCAGCGCGTTCTCCGCAAGGATCTGAAACGCATGCGTGAGCAGGCCGTCTCCCGCAAGGATGGCCTGCCCCACGCCGTAGACCACATGGTTTGTGGGCACGCCGCGGCGCAGAGTATCGTCGTCCATGCCGGGGAGGTCATCGTGGATGAGGGAATAGGTATGGATCATTTCGACCGCGCAGGCCGGGATCATCGCCTCTTCGATCGAACCGCCGAGCATTTCCACCGCTTCCAGCAGCATCACCGGGCGCAGCCGCTTGCCTCCCGCGAGCAGGCTGTAGGACATGGATTCGGCCTGAATGCCGGAATTGCCATAGAACACCGTGCGCAGCTTATTTTCGATATCGCGCACAAATTCCGCATGCGTAGTCATGGATCGCTTACCCTTCCTTTGTCCGGGCAACGTCGCCCGTGATATCCGTCTTCAGTCCGTCTTTGGACATTTCCTCTATGCGCCTTTTGCCTTCCGAGAGCATCCTTTCCAGTTCACCGAGCAGCTGTACGCCCTCTTCATAGGCTGCGAAGGTCTCCTTCAGGGGCATCTGCGCATCCTCCAGCAATTCGACCAGCTCGCGCAGCCTGCCCAGCTTTTCCTCAAACGTCGGTTCCTTTTTCCTCGGCATGTTCCCATGCGCTCCCTTCGATTTTGCCTGTCAGGTCGGCAGTCCAGCAGCCGTCGTGCATCCGGACCAGTGCCGGGCCGGGCTGCAGCTGCGCGCTGCCCGCTGCGATTTTTCCGTTCTGCTCGATCAGGGCGTAGCCCCTCTCCAGAGGAGCGCCCGGGCGCAGCGCCTTGAGCCTCGCCTCTTCCAGCGCAAGGGCTGAGCGGGAGGTCTGCAGCGCGCTCCTTGCCGCCGCCTGCAGCCGCCGTTTCAACTGGCTCAGTTCCTCTCTGCGCGGCTCTACCCACGCGGACGCCGGAGCCCGAAAGAGCGGACGCGAAGCAAGCGCCGAAAGCTCCTGCCGCAGGCGCGCGGTCTTATGCTGCGCAGCTCTGCGCAGCGAAAACGCGCTCTCTTGCAGCAGTTCGATATAGTCGCTTTGCAGCGGGATGGCGATCTCCGCCGCATTTGAGGGCGTCGCCGCGCGATGATCCGCCGCAAAATCGGCAATGGTGAAGTCCGTCTCATGGCCTACGCAGGAAACGACGGGGATACGGCTTGCGCAAATGGCGCGCGCCACGCGCTCTTCATTGAACGGCCGGAGATCCTCCAGCGAGCCGCCGCCGCGCCCGCAGAGAATGACGTCGCATTCGGGCGCATAACGGTTGAGCGATTCGATGGCTGCGACGATCTCTCCGGCGGCTTGCTCACCCTGCACCGCGCACGGCGCAAGTAGGAAGCGCATGTTGGGCCAGCGGCTCCAGCCCACGCGCAGGATGTCATGCAGCACGGCGCCCGTGCGGCTGGTGACGATGCCCACGCAGCGCGGCAGCTCCGGAAGCGGCTTTTTCCGCGCAGGGTCAAACAAGCCCTCGCGCGAGAGCCGTTCCTTGAGCAGCACAAATTCGCGGTACAGATCGCCCACGCCCTGCCGCTGCATGTCCTCGACATACACCTGATAGGAGCCGTCGCGCACAAAAAGCGAGGCGCTGCCCCGCAGCGTCACTCTCATGCCGTCTGCGGGCAAAAAATCCAACCCGAGGGCGTATTGCCGGAACATGACGCACTGCACGCGCGCGCCCTCGTCCTTCAGGGCAAAGTACATATGGCCGCTCACCGCGCGCTTGAAGCCGGAGATCTCCCCCTCCACGCTCAGATCTCGCAGGACGGGATCGGACGCGAGCTGCACGCGCACGTATTCATTGAGCTGGCTGACACTAAGCGTCCAGCTGCTCTGCATAATGCTCCGCCGCGCTCACGGCGTTGACCAGCAGCATCGCGATGGTCATCGGGCCGACGCCGCCGGGAACAGGGGTGATATAAGAAGCGACCTCCGCTACGGCCTCGCTGTCCACGTCGCCGCAAACCGTGCCGTCCTCCAGCCTGTTGATGCCGACATCCAGCACCACCGCGCCGGGCTTGACCATGTCCCGCGTGACGAACCTCGGCTTGCCGATGGCCGCGACGAGAATGTCCGCCCCGCGCGTGACAGCGGGAAGATCCTGCGTCCTGCTGTGGCAGATCGTCACGGTGCAGTTTGCCTGCATCAGCAGCATGGCCATGGGTTTGCCGACGATATTGCTGCGGCCGATGACGACGGCATTTTTACCCGAAAGCGGCACGCCGGCCCGCTTGAGCAGCTCCATGCAGCCCGCCGGCGTGCAGGCCACAGGGGCCTCTTCGCCCAAAAAGAGCTTGCCCGCGTTGATGGGATGGAAGCCGTCCACGTCCTTTTCCGGCGCGATCGCCTGCAGCGCGGCCTTGGAATCGAGATGGGCGAAGGTGGGCAGCTGCAGCAGGATGCCGTGAATGGCCGGGTCGGCGTTGAGCTCTTCGATGGTGCGCAGGAGATCTTCCTGTGTCGCTGTTTCGTCGAGGCGGATGGTGCGCGAAAGGATGCCAACCTTTTCGCAGGCCTTTTCCTTGTTGCGCACGTAGATCTGCGAAGCGGGATCTGCCCCGGCGAGGATCACGGCAAGGCCGGGCGTGACTCCCCTCTGCTGCAGGGCTGCGATCCTCTTGCGCAGCGCGATGCGGATCTCTTTCGCGGTGTTTTTGCCGTCCATGATCATTGCCGTCATTGTGCTCATTCCTTCCCTTCCATTAGTTTTTCCAAGCCGATCAGCGCAGCGCCGACGGCGTTGTCGGAAGAATATTCCGGCTTGCCCCAATACAGCCGCACGGGGCATTTTTTCCTTTGAAGGCGCTGCGGGAGCAGCGCACGGAACCGCGCGGAGGAAGAAACGCCGCCCGCGATCAGCGCGCTCTTACAGCCCGTGGTGCGATGGCCCTCGATCAGCAGATGCGCGACCGCGCGGCTCAGATAAGAATATACCTCCGCCGCTATATCTTCTTTTCTCATTTCGCCGCTCTCGATCCAGCGCATGATCTGCGCCTCTGCACCGGAGAAATGCAGCGAGAGCCCTTTGGCCGAAAGCGGGATCCTCGACTGTGCGGCGCCGCCCTTGGCCAGCTCCTCCAGATGCGGGCCGCACGGAAAGGGCAGCCCGAGCGCAACGCCCGTTCTGTCCACGAGCTGCCCGGCGTTGAGATCCTCCGTGCCGCCGAGCAGGTCGACATGCAGATCGGACCCTGTATGCAGAAGCTCGGTCGTGCCGCCGGAGAGATGCACCGCCAGAAAATCGCCCTGCGGCACACCGCTGTGCAAAATGGCGGCGCGGACATGGCCCTGCTGGTGCGTAGTGGCAAAAAAGGGCACCTGAAGCGAAGCCGCGACGGCGCGCGCAGTGCCCTCGCCGGCAAGGAAGACCGGCATATAGCTGCCCTCCGCGTCGCGGGGCCTCGTGCTCGCGCATACGGCGTCGATCTGCATCGCCGGCAGCTTTGCGCGCAGCTCTTCGACCAGCACCGGCAGGTTCTGCACATGCTGAAACAGCGCGCCGGACTGCTGCAGGCCCCGTTTTCCTTCCGGGACGTTCAGGATCCGCCTCGCCTGCACGGGCTCCGTTCCCTCTGCGGCATAGGCCACGGAGGTGGTATAGCAGCTGGTATCGATGCCGAGAACGCCCATGGCTCAGGCCTTCTCCTGCGCCATTGCGCGCGAGATCGAACCGAGCACGCCGTTGATGAACGAGCCGATCTCCTCGGTGGAATACTTCTGCGAAAGCACGACGGCTTCGTTGATGGCGACGGGCGCGGGCGTGCCGCAATAGCACATTTCCGCAACGCCGATGCGCAGGATGCACAGATCCACGCGGGAGATGCGCTCCAGACGCCAGCCGCTGCGCAGGAACGAAGCGATCTTTTCGTCGATCTCGCTCATATGCTCCTCCGCCGCAGCGTAGAGTTCTTCCATAAAGGCGGTGTTTTTATCCTCTTCGGCGATCTCCAGCATCCCCGCACGGGTATCGATGCCCCCGTCGCCGCCCATTTCCTTTTCATAGATCAGCTGCATCGCGGCAGCGCGCGCTTGTGCTCTGTCCAATTTACTTCCCCTCCGCATTCTTCCCCGCTCCTTCGCGGGCCTTTGCCTAAAAAAATTCCCTCCGGGCTTTCCCTGCACAAAGCCGTGCAAAGAGAAAACGCGTCATGCGGCTGGTGACCCGGCCGCATGGCGCTTACGTCTACATATCAGTGCAGGCGAAAAATACGCGCTGCGAAATCGAGCACGGCCTGCGGGATTTTCCTTGAGCCCGCCGCCCACCAGCCGACTGCGGCCAGCAGGGCGATGAGCAGGGTCTTCCAAAAACCGAAAAATATGATCATCAGGGCGCAGACCACGCCCACAACTGCGCCGATCAGGCGTTTGAGCATCGGATCGGACATGCGTCCCTACCTCATTTCTCCTTGGGTTCTTCCTTTTGCATCTCCTCGGGCGCTTCCTCGTCTTCCTCCTGCAGGAGAGCCGCTTCTTCTTCCGGAATTTCTTCCTCCTGAAGCTCGGGCTCCGCGTCCGGCTCCTCTTCGGTCAAAAACGCGTCGTCTTCCGGCTCGAATTCGGCCTGTTCTTCGGCATCTTCAATCGGGAGCGGATCCGCTTCCCCGTCCTGCGCAGCTTCCTCTTCTTCGGAGAAGCAGGCTTCTTCCTGAGCTTCCTCGGCCGCAGGCTCGTCCTCTTCGGTCGGCTCGTCTGCCGGAGGGGCTTCCTCCTGCGCGGGCTCCTCACCGGGCGCGGGCTCCGCCAGTTCTTCGAGATGCGCCTCCTCTTCCAGCAGCGCGGGCTTGGCCTGCTCCTCGCAGGGGATCTGCGGGAGCACCGGCACGACGGACTTGACCATTATGCCGACCTCACGCACCGCGATGCCGGAAAATTCTTCGATAAAGCCCTTGATGCTGCTCTGCAGGAGCATGGTGATGTTGGGGATATGCGCGTCGCCGTTCAGGACCATTTCCACCTTGACGGAGATGGAATCATCGTGGTTGACGATACCGGTCTTGATCTCGGCGATACCTTCGGTATGCCCGGCTACGGCCTGCTTGACGAGAGTGTCGAGCGCCTGCACGCTCACGCGCACCTCGCCGTTGCCCTGGTCGTTCGTCTGCACGGAGACGCTGTTTTTGTCTCTGTGCGGCTTAAACTGCACGGCAAGCCACAGAATATACACGGAAAACACCGCAACCAGCGCCGCGATGACATAGCCCCAAGGCCCCATATACATCGCAAGCAATGCGGCGAGGCCGATCACAACGAGACAATAGACCGCAAGCGCGATCCTGTCCTTCACGCGAAGTTTCATTTAATATGTCACCGTCCTTCCGGCGACAGCACAGCAGAAATTACTTTTCCTGCTCCTGTTCGCCCTCGTTTTTCCCGTCGCAGAAATGCTCGGCGGGCT
>JAUMYC010000236.1 GCA_030528845.1 Eubacteriales bacterium | reverse complement strand
AGGAATAAAACGAGTTTATTTTGAGGAGGAAAAGAAAATGCAGGTCAAAAACATCCGCGTTTGGCATATGGACAGGCCTATGGGCTGGGAAGTCTCCGAGCCGAACGTGAGCTGGACGGTGGAAGGCGCGAAGGGAAAGAAGCAGGAAAAGGCAAAGGTGGAGATCCTCTGCGGCGGCGAGAGCGTCTTCTGCACGGAGGGCGAGAACCTTTGCAGCACCGGCGTTTCCTGCGCGGTGCAGCTCAGCCCCCGCACGCGCTATGACGTGCGCGTGAGCGTGTGGGACGAGACCGGCGAGAGCGCCGTGGGCGAGAGCTGGTTTGAAACGGGCAAAATGAACGAGCCCTGGCAGGCGCAGTGGATCGCCGCGCCCTTTGCGCAGAGGGAGCATCCCGTGCTCGGCGCGAAGGTGCAGCTTGCGGGAAAGCCCGCGCGCGCACGCATCTATGCCGTGGGCCTCGGCGCGTTTGAGCTGTATGTGAACGGGCGCAAGGCGGGCGCGGAGGTGCTCACGCCCCTGTACAACGATTATAATAATTGGATCCAGACGATCACCTTCGACGTGACCGAGCTGCTGCGCCCGGGCGAGAACGAGCTGAGCGTGATGCTGGGCGAGGCATGGTATATGGGCCAGTTCGGCTTCGGCGAGGGCGGCAGATGCCTCTTCGGCGACCGCATGCAGCTGCTTCTGGAGGGCCATGTGGAATATGAGGAGGGCGAGGAGACGATCTTTGGCACGCAGCCCGGCAGCTGGCTGTGCACGCACAGCCCCGTCCTCTCCGGCGGCATCTATGACGGCGAGGTGCTCGACGCCTGCGCCGAGCCCGGCCAGCCCGTGCCCGCCGTGGAGGCGAACGCGCCCGCAGGCGCTCTGGCAGACCGCCTGAGCCCGCCGGTCAAGGTGATCGAACGGCTGAGCAACGCAAAGCTGCTGATCACGCCCAAGGGCGAGCGCGTGCTGGACTTCGGACAGGTGATGACCGGCTGGGTCGAATTTGACTGCGACCTGCCCAAGGGCGCGAAGGTCTATCTTCAGTACGGTGAGCTTTTGCAGGAGGACTGCTTTTATCGCGAGAACCTGCGCAGCGCGAAGGCGGAGTTTACCTATATCTCCGACGGCAGCCGCGCGTTCGTCAGGCCGCATTTCACTTTCTACGGCTTCCGCTATGTGAAGGTGGTGGGCATGGACAAGGTGGACCCGAAGGCGTTCACGGCCTGCGTGATCCATTCCGAGCTCGAGCCCACCGGCCGCATCGAGACGGGCAACGCCAAGCTCGACCGGCTCATCGAAAACGCCTATTGGAGCCAGAGGGGCAATTTCCTCGACACTCCCACGGATTGCCCGCAGCGCGACGAGCGCATGGGCTGGACGGGCGACGCGCAGGTCTTTGCGCCCACGGCCTGCTACAGCATGCATTCTCCGGCGTTCTACCGCAAATATATGCACGATATGAAGCTGGAGCAGCGCAACCTGCAGGGCTCCGTGCCCTTTGTCGTGCCGGACATGCTGAGCATCCTCAACAAAAACGCGCAGGAAGGCATCTTCGTCTATGCGGCGGGCTCCTGCGCATGGGGCGACGCCGCCACGGTCATCCCGTGGACGGTCTACCGCTTCTACGGCGACAAGAAGCTGCTGGCCGAGCAGTATGAGAACATGACGCTCTGGGCGGATTGGATCCACATGCAGGACGAGGGCGACTTCCTCTGGCGCAAGGGCTTCCATTTTGCGGACTGGCTCGCGCTGGATAACCCCGTGCAGGGCTCCTCCTTCGGCGGCACAGACCCCTACTACATCGCCTCCGTGTACTATTACTATTCCACCCTCCTTTGCGCAAAGGCGGCCTGCGCGCTGGGCAAGGCGGAGGACAAAAAGAAGTACGCCGAGCGCTCCGAAAAGATCAAGGAAGCCATCCGCAGGGAATTTTTCACGGCCACGGGCCGCATCGCCGAGCCCACGCAGACGGCCATGGCGCTGGCGCTGTATTTCGACATCGTGCCGCAGGAGCACGCCGCGCGCCTTGCGCAGGACCTGCGCAAAAAGCTCATCGACAAGGACGTGCATCTGGACACCGGCTTTGTGGGCACGTATTTCCTGCTGCCCGTGCTGACCAAGATCGGCATGCATGACCTCGCGGTGCAGCTGCTGCTCAACGAGGACTACCCGAGCTGGCTGTACGAGGTGAACATGGGCGCGACCACCATCTGGGAGAGGTGGAATTCCGTGCTGCCCAACGGCTATGTCTCCGACACGGGCATGAACTCCATGAACCATTACGCCTACGGCTCCATCGTGGAATGGATCTATTCCACG
This sequence comes from Eubacteriales bacterium, assembly GCA_030528845.1. The sequence continues at coordinate 1,129 of JAUMYC010000236.1, read as the reverse complement.
CTCTGCGGCCTCAAGCCGGACGAGAGCGCGCCGGGCTTCAAGAGGGCGATCATCGCGCCGCTGACCGACCCGCGTCTGGGCGGCATGAAGTGCGAATATGCCTCCGCCGCCGGTCTGTATAAAGCGGGCTGGGCGCGCGAAAACGGCAAGATCCACTATCATATCGAGATCCCCTTCGACGCCGAAGCCGTGTTCGTGCCGGAACAGGCGGACGCGGCGCTCACCGTCAACGGAGAGGAAACAAAGGGCGAACAGAAGCTCGCGGCGGGCGTGTATGATATCTATTGCGCCGAAACGGACGTTGCGACCGACTACTTCCGCCTGAAGAAGTAAAGGGGGGAGAACGATGGACGGTTATGAGCTGCGCGCCGAGTGTTACCGCAGGCTGAACAAAACGGCGAAAAAGGGCGCGGTCGTGCTGGCGGGCTCGTCCCTTTGCGAGGGCTTCCCCGTCAACGAGCTGCTCATGAGCAGGGGCGAGAGCCTGCCTGTGTACAACCGCGGCATCTCCGGCGATACCATCCCGGGCTATCACAGCCGCATCGGCGACTGCGTGATCGACCTTGCGCCCCGAAAGCTCTTTATCAACATCGGCACGAACGACATGAACGGCGGCGAAAACGGCGCGGACGAGATCTGCGCGAACTATTCTGCGCTGCTTAAAGAGATCATGGCGAAGCTGCCCGGCTGCGAGATCTTCGTGCTCTCCCATTATCCCATCAACCCGGAGGTGCACGCGCGCTCTCCGTGGCAGAGCGGGCGCACGAACGAGCGCATTGCCCAGATCAACGGGCGCGTGCGCGCGATGGCAGAGCAAATGGGCCTCAAATGGCTCGACGTGAGCACTCCTCTTATGGACGAAAACGGAGACCTGCGCGCGGAACTCACGATGGACGGCGTGCATATGTACCCCGACGCCTACGAGATCGTGCTGGACGTACTGCTGCCCTATATGCGCTGACGAAGTTTCACAGAAGAATCAAGCCTCTCAAAACGAGCGGCTCCCCGGTTTGTTCAAAACCTATGCAGGACATCCTGTATGATCGGTCGCGGCGGCATGTACGCCGCGACCGCAGCTGATTTTACCGCAGGAAAATCTCATTTTCCGAAGGGAAAATCGCTACCTTGC
>JAUMYC010000042.1:8700-14436 GCA_030528845.1 Eubacteriales bacterium | reverse complement strand
GGGGATATCGTGGGCGTGATCGGCCGCAACGGCGCGGGCAAGAGCACGCTGCTCAAGGTCATCTCCGGCATCATCGAGCCTGCGGAGGGCAGGATCGACCGGCGCGCCCGCGTGGTGCCCATGCTGGAGCTGGGCTCCGGCTTTGATTATGAGCTCTCCGGCTCGGAAAATATCTATCTTAACGGCGCCGTGCTGGGCTATAAGGAAAAATTCATCCGCGAAAAGTATCAGGAGATCGTGGATTATGCCGAGATCGGCGATTTTATCCGCATGCCGCTCAAGGTCTATTCCTCGGGCATGATCGCGCGCCTCGCCTTTTCCATCGCCACGGTCGTCAAGCCGGATATCCTGATCGTGGACGAGATCCTCGCCGTGGGCGACGAAAAGTTTCAGGAAAAGAGCTATCGCCGCATGATGGAACTGATGACCACGGGCACGACGGTGCTCTTCGTTTCGCATAACCTCGATCAGGTGCGCAAGATGTGCAACCGCACGCTCTGGCTCAGCGGCGGGAAAATGGTCGATTTCGGCGAGACGGAGCGCGTATGCGAGGCGTACCATCGCTCCATGCAGGAGACGGGCGCATGACGCCGTTGGACGCGGCGCGGGCCGTGCTGCGCAGGGCGCGGGAGAAAAAAGAGCTTTCGGCCATGCAGCGCAGCGCAGCCGCCCTGCCGCAGATGCGCAGGCCGCTGCTCCTGCTGGGGCATGAGCTCAGGCGCAGCGGCGCTTCCATGCTGCTGGTGCAGCTGGCCAACGCCTGCGCGCGCATGGGCTATGACGTGACGCTGCTCGTCAGCGCCGAGAGCCCTGCGGAGGAGGAAGCCGCCGCGCTGCTGGAAAAGAGCGTGCGCCTGTTTGCCTGCCATGCGGGCACGCCACCCTGCCATGCGCTTTTGCAGGAGCTGGCGAAGCGGGGCTGCCGGGCGTGCATCGCCAACACCGTCGTCACCGGGCAGTTTGCGCCGGATCTGGCGCGATACGGCTTTCGGACGACGTGGCTCATCCACGAAATGGAGGGGAGCTGCCGCATCCTGCGCGCGCAGGAGCAGATGGAACAGATCCGCGAGTGCGCGCATGCCGTCGTGTTCCCGGCGCAGGCGGTGCGGGAGAGCTTCCTGAGCCTGTGCGGGGAAGGGTTTGCCTGTCCGGTGGAAGTCCTGCCGCAGGGCATTTACAAGCGCATCCCGGCGCAGATGCAAGGCCGCGCTGCCGTGCGCGCGCGCCTGGAAAAGGAACACGATGTCCCCGCGCGGGCCGTACTGCTCGCGGGCGCGGGCGCGGTGAACTTCGGCAAGGGGCTGGATCTGCTGGCCCTTGCGCTTGGTCGTCTGCGCGCCGCCGGGGAAGACTGTCACGTCCTCTGGCTCGGGCGCGCGGAGCAGAGCGACCCGTATTTCGTTTGGCTGGAGCGGCAGCTGGCCGCGTCCGGCCTGCAGAGGTATTGGCATTGGGCCGGGTTTATTGCAGATGACCGCGCGTATTCCGAGCTGCTGAGTGCCTCGGATGTGTTCGTGCTGCCTTCGCGGGAGGATTCTTACCCCTCGGTGCTGCTGGAGGCGCAGCGTCTGGCCGTACCAACGATCGCCTTCGAGCACAGCGGCGGCGGGGAGGAGCTTTCGCGCCTGCAGCACGGTCTGGCTGCGCGCGCCGGAGATATCGACGATCTGTGCGGACAGATCCGCGCTCTCTTGATAGGCGGCGAGGAGCTGGGCGGGCGCATCAAAGCGCGCGCGGCACAGCTTGCAGACAGCGCCGGCTTTGAGGACTACGCAAAACGCATCGTGCAGATCGCACTGGAGGAATGAAGGAAAAAAACAGGGGGACGGGCTCATGTATAAAGTGCTTTTCGTCATCTCGCAGCTGCACAAGGCCGGGGCGGAATCGTCTCTGGTCAACCTCTTGCACAAAATGGACAAGAAAAAATACGATATCGATTTTCTCGTGATGAATCAGGTCCCCGTAGAGGGGGCGACCTCGCTCATCGGCGACGTGCCGCCCGAGGTGCATCTGTGCAACGTCTATGAAGAAGACCGGCGCGGCGCCAATTTCCTGCGCAGGGCCTGCCTTGGACAGATCCAGGGGGACAGGTATTTCGAATCCGCCATAAAATTCGTGCACGGAAAGGAATACGACCTTGCGGTGCACGTGGGCGAATGGTGGACGCCGGAATTTGTGGCGCTTTGCGTGCGGGCCAAGCATAAAACGGCATGGTTTCACGCCGACATCGACAAGCAGGCCTCCTTCTCGGCGCAGTACTTCTTTGCGTTTGACCCCGCCTTCGACAGCTATCTGTTCGTTTCGCAGCATTCCATGGATTCCGCCTGCAAGGCCTTCCCGTTCATCCGCGAGCGCTCGTATATCCTGCACAACTGCATCGACCGCGAGCAGATCCTGCGCCTGAGCGAGGAAACGCCGCCTGCGGTGCATAAGGGAGACAAGCCGCTGGTGATCACGGTGGCCAACCTGCGCACGGAGAAGAACCATCTGCGCGCGCTGGAGGCCATGCGCATCCTGCATGAAAAGGGCTATGATTTCACATGGTGGAACGTGGGGCATCGCTCCGTGCCGCAGATCGCCGCGCAGCTGGAGGAGAACGCGCGCCGCTACGGCGTGGCGGAGGATTTCCTGCTGCTGGGCGCGCATAAAAACCCCTATCCGCTGCTGCGTCAGGCGGACGCGCTGGCCTGCCTGAGCGATCATGAATCCTGGTCGCTGGTGATCACGGAGGCGCGCTGTCTGGGCGTGCCGCTCATCGCCACGAAGACCTCCGGCGCGCAGGAGCAGGTCATAGACGGCAAAAACGGCGTGCTGACGGATTTCACCGCAGAGAGCATCGCAGAGGGCATCGAGCGCGCGCTGCTGGACAGGAAGTTCAACGCCGCCTGCAAGCAATATCTCAAGACGGTCGATGCCATCCCGGATCCGATCGCGGAGCTGGAGCAGATCATGCGTCTGCCCGCGCGGCCCGAGCCCGCCCGTTCCGTGCTGTATGTGATCGACGACGTGAACTATCAGGGCGGCGCGCATCACGCCGTGTTCCAGCACATCCGCGTTTTACAGAAAAATGGCGTGGACGTGGCGATCTATTCGGCTGTCATGCCGGAAGCGCGCGTGCGCACTCTGCTGCCCGGCGTCCGCTTTTACGGCTTCGGGATCACGCGGGAGAACATGCTCTTCGACCGCCGCCTGCTCGGCTGCCTGCTGGCCAAGGACGTTTCCCCGCAGGAGAAGAAGATGCGCGTGGATTCCTTCATGGCGTTCCGCAAGAACAAGAATTTCGACTATGTGTCAAAGCGCATGGAGGAGCATCTGCTCGAGCTCGCTTCCGGCTTTGAGGTCGTGTGCCTGCTCAGCGAGGGCAGCCGCTTTAAAAAGATCGTCGCCGAATCCCGCGCGAAGAGGAAGATCCAGTGGATCCACACGGACTACTGCACATGGAGCGGGCTGACGGATTACGCCAAAGAGCTGACCAAGGACGACGGCGAGACGTGGAAGAAGATGGACGACATCGTGGTGCTGGCCGATACCTTCGTACAGCCGCTGGCTGAGCGCTATCCGCATCTGAAAGAAAAGATCCGCGCGATCGGCAACTGTCAGCCGGTCGAGCAGATCCTTGAAAAGGCGCGCAGGCAAGTCAAGCAGCACCTCAATGTGGTGTGCGTGCTGGACAAGAGCGACGCGCAGGCCCGGGCGCAGGAACTGCTCGAGGACCTGATGCGCCTGAAAAAGGAGCGCTATTCGTTCTATTGGATCATCGTCGGTCTGCCGTTTGAGACGCTTCGGGAGTATCCGGAGCTCAACGATTCCGTCACCTGCATGCCGGACGCCGCGAGTCTGGACGCGCGGCATCTGCTGGCAAACAAGGATCTGCTGATCGCCCCGGAGGGGGAGAAGGCGATCCTCGCGGCGGCGGACAGGCTGTGCGTGCCCGCGGCGGTGCGCTGCACCGGGGGAGAGGCCGAGCAAACGCCTGCGGGCTGGAAGATCCCGCTCGGGCGCGCGCCGGTCGGGTTCGTGCTGGAAAATATGCTGAGCGTGGATCGGAAGAAAAAGGTGCTTGCCGCGCGCGACAGAGACGAGGCGGGCAATCCGACCGGCGAAGCGAAGGCTCCGCTGCATTTCGTCTCCTGCTTCCGCTTTGAGCCGGTCAAGAACGTAGGCGGGATGATCCGCGCGCTGGGGCGGCTGCACATCAGCGGCGTGCGCTTCCATTGGACGTTCATCGGCGACGGCGAAGAGATGCCCCTCGCACGCCAGCTCGTGGCGGATTACGGCATGCAGGAGAAGATCACCTTCACCGGCAGCCTCGAAAACCCGTATCCGCTCATGCGCAGGGCCGACGTTTTCGTGCAGTTCTCCCGCTACGAAGGCTTGCCGAACACGATCTACGAGGCGCTGATCCTCGGCGTGCCGGTGCTGTCCACAAACGTCGGCGCGATCCCGGATCAGATCGAGCAGGGCAAAACGGGCTGGCTGATCGAACCGAAGGAAGCGGCGCTCTCCGAGGCCGTGCTGCATCTTGTGCAGCATCCCGAGGAGCTGCGCGCCGTGCGCGAGAATTTGAAGCAGTATCGCTACGACAACGAGGCGGTGGAGCGCGATCTGGTCGATATTTTCACCAACGGGCAGATGGCCAAGCCGCGCGCAAAACAAACGGCAAAGAGCAAAGCGCGCAGGACGGCCGGCGCATAACGAACAAAAAACGAACCCCCTGCATGATCTTTCACGCAGGGGGTTCGTTTTTATGCTTTTTCAGCGAAGGAGCGGCTTAGAAGAACAGGGAGCCGAAGAAGGCTTCGAGGCCGTCTTCGCCCATGAACTCGTTGATGAAGAGGACCATATCGGTGAGCTCTTCGTCGCTCATCTCGGCAACGGAATCGAGCAGAACGTCAACGCCGTCGAGCATGGCGAGCAGCTCGTCATCGGACATTTCGTCCAGCGCGATGAACACTTCGCCGATCGCAGCGCCGATCTCGGTGATCTCTTCGTCGGTCAGGCTGTTCAGATACGTGAGGATCTCGTCCAGAGCTTCTTCGAGCTGAGCGAGCTCTTCCTCAGTCATCTCGGAGATGGCGTCCGCGATCTCGATCAGGATGTTGACGACCACTTCGAACTCTTCGTCGGTCATGCCGGTGATCAGGGCGTCCAGCTCAGACAGAGCGGTCTCGATCTCGTTGAGTTCTTCCTCGGGCATCTCGATCAGCGCAGTGAACGTCTCTTCCACAAAGGAAGCGATCGCGTCGAGCTCTTCGTCGGTCATCTCGCCGAAGATGTCTTCGATCTCGGCCAGAGAGGCGGCCAGATCGTCGATATCTTCTTCGGTCATTTCATCGATAACGTCGGTCAGCTCGTCCATGAAGAGGTTGAACTCGTCGAGCTCTTCCTCGGTCATGGCGGCGAAGAAGGCTTCGGCCTCGGCCAGAGCGGCGTCGATCTCAGCGAAATCTTCGGCGGTCAGGTCGTCCAGCGCGAAGAACAGCTCTTCCGCAAAGGCGTTGAACTCGTCGATCTCCTCGTCGGTCATCGCAGCGAAGAAGGCTCCGATCTCGGTCAGAGACTCTTCCAGAACGTCAAACGCTTCCTCGGTCATCTCGTCGATCTGCTCGAACAGCTCGTCGATGAACAGGGCGAATTCGTCGATCTCTTCATCGGTCATCGCGCCAAGGAAGGCGTTGATGTCTTCCAGATTGGCTTCCATGCGGTCGATATCTTCCTCGGTCAGCTCGCCCATGG
>JAUMYC010000042.1:0-8600 GCA_030528845.1 Eubacteriales bacterium | reverse complement strand
TCTTCCAGATTGGCTTCCATGCGGTCGATATCTTCCTCGGTCAGCTCGCCCATGGTGTCGAACAGGCCGGCCATGAACGCGTTGACTTCGGCGATCTCTTCCTCGGTCATCGCGGCGAAGGCAGCTTCGATATGGGCGACAGTGGCCTCAAGCTCGGCCAGCTCTTCGTCGGAGAGCTCGGTGATGGCGGTGAACAGCTCGTCCATGAGAGAGTCGAACAGAGCGGCTTCTTCCTCAGTCATCTCGTCAAAAGCAGCTTCCAGCTCGTCCAGAGCGGTTTCGATCTGAGCAAATTCTTCATCGGTCATCTCGCTCAGGCCGTCGAACAGATCGCCGATGAACTCGTTGTAGGCAGCGAGGTCTTCCTCGGACAGAGAGGAGAAGAAGGCTTCGGCCTGAGCCAGAGAGGCTTCGAACGCGGCCAGCTCTTCGTCGGTCATCTCGCCCAGAGTGTCGAACAGATTGTTCATGAACGTGTTGAACTGATCGATCTCTTCCTCGGTCAGAGAGGAGAAGAAGGCCTCGACCTCGGCCAGCATGTCTTCCATCTCGGCCAGCTCTTCGTTGGTCATCTCGCCCAGAGCGTCGAACAGTTCACCCATGAAGAGGTTGAACTCGTCGAGCTCTTCTTCGGTCATCGCGGCGAAGAAGGCTTCCATCTCGGCCAGAGCGGCCTGCGTTTCGGCCAGTTCTTCGTCGGTCATCTCAAACAGAGAGGCGAACATATCGCCCATGAACAGGTTGAACGCTTCGAGCTCTTCATTGGTCATGGTCGCCAGCAACTGGTTCATCTCGTTCAGAGAGGTTTCCAGCTGGGCCAGCTCTTCGTCGGACATTGCAGCCAGGGAGGCGAACAGCTCGTCGATGAACAGGGCGAAGCCGTCCAGTTCTTCTTCGGTCATCTCACCGAGCATGGCTTCGAACTCGGCCAGAGAAGCTTCGACCTCAGCCAGCTCTTCTTCGGACAGCTCGCTCAGCTCGGCGAACAGTTCGCCGATGAACTCGTTGTAGGCGTCACGCTCTTCCTCGGTCATTTCGGCGAACATAGCCTCGACCTCGGCCATAGCGGCTTCGAACTGGGCGAATTCTTCGTCGGTCATTTCGTCAAGGGCGGTGAACAGGTCGCCCATGAACAGTTCGAACTCGGCGATCTCCTCATCGCTCATGTCGTCGATGATGTCGTCCAGATCATCCAGAGTGATCTCGAAATCGTTGATCAGGGCTTCCAGCTCGGCGAATTCCTCGTCGGTCATTTCTTCAAGGCCGATGAACAGGTAGTCCATGAACAGTTCGAACTCGACCAGCACATCGTCGTCCATCTCGGAGAAGAAGGCTTCGAGGCCGATCAGAGCGGATTCGATCTCTTCCAGCTCTTCTTCGGTCATCGTGAGCATTTCGCCGACGATCTCGTCGACCAGCACGAAGAAGAACTCGGTATCTTCTTCGGACATATCGTCAAAGAGGCCGCCGATCTCGGCGAGGAAGGAATCGATATCTTCGTCTTCAAAGCTGTCGAACATGTCTTCGACCAGAGAGGCGTAGAAGACGGAGTCATAGCGGGCGAGCACGACGAGAGCCGCGCCGTTATCAAAGGCGTTGACGATCAGGTCGCTGTCGAGCAGGACCATGTTCATGTTGAAGCCGCCCTTGCCGTCGTTGCTGACGGTGATGGAGCCGTCCTTGTTCAGCTCCACTTCAGCTTCAAACCAGGCGCCGCCGTTTTCGCCTTCCACGACGACATAGCCTTCGCCGTCATAGAGGGAGAACTCGTAGGAGTAGCCGACCTCGTCCGGGGTGTAGGTCTCGTCGGCGCCGTAGACGGCTTCGAGCATGATCCAGGTGCCTTCGTAGTCTTCCAGAGCGGCGTCGGTGCGCACAGCGCCCAGGCCGAGGGATTCCACGGTGAGTGCCGGCTCCTGTGCAAGAGCGCCGCAGCAGGAGAACAGCATCGCCATGGCGACCAGGAGAGACATGATCTTCTTCATTGCGGTATACCTCCAAATCTTAATAGGGTGCGCTTCGCCTTGGGAGCGGAGCATATTGCATCCAATGGAATCATTTAACGGCCCATATGTAAATGTTATACGGGGTCGTTTGTTAATTCCGTTGGGCAAATAACGAGAGGGGAACGGGGGAGGGTCATTTGCGGCTGGAGCCGGAATTCTTCATCTGCAGCAGCAGGTCGAGGATCTTGAAATAGAGCCAGATCACAGAGAAGACCAGGCCGAAGGCGGCGTACCATTCGTACTGCACGGGCAGCCTGCGGTCCACGGCGCTCTGGATGGTGTCGAAGTCGACCATGAGGAACATGGCGGCGATGCCGATGCCGGCCACGGAGAAGAAGGTGTTCAGCACGGGGCTGCCCAGAATGAAATCCACGGCGGGCCTCAGGCCGGGGATGAAATAGCAGAGGAACAGCAGGAAGGTGCCGGCGATGGAGGAGAACATGAGGATGGAGAGGAACTTGCGCATCTTCTGCGTCACTTTGATCTTGCCGGTGCCGTAGAGGTAGACCATCACGCCGACCACGGCGAGGGTGAGCACCAGAGCCAGACCGGCCACGGCGCGGTATTCTTCGAAAAGAGACACCATGGAGGCGAGGACATAGCCGGTGGAGATGCAATAGAGCGAGCCGGTGACGGGCAGCGTCTTGCGCACGAAGAAGGCGAGGAAGGGGGTGACGATGAAGAACAGGAGGGCGACGGCCATGCCGATCAGCGCGGGGAAGGAGGAGACGATGACTTCGCCGTCAACATCCACGGCAAAGGGGCTGAAGCGCGCCAGCAGCATCTGCAGCGCGATGCCCAGAACGACCATCAGCAGGAACGTGCCGCACTTGCTGGCGATGCCGCCGTAGGTCACATAGTCGGTGCTGACCTCGGAAATGAGAGAGAGCTTGCGGATGAGCGGGTTGGAGCAGATGTAGCGGTGGGAATGCTCCGACGGGCTGTTGGGCCTGAGGGTATTCTGCATGATATGACCTCCAGTGTTTTTGTTATTTCCGGTTTCGGGCTATGTAAACGGCGGGGAAAGCCCCCTGCCATCCATTCCCGAATAAATATGATAGCTTTTCGAGTGCAAAAACAGTGCAAAGAAAACACCTGTTCGTTCGCCGGGCTTTGTTAATTTCATATTGCAGGAAGTTGGCGCCCGTAAGGAGTTTGGCATGTCGGGCAAATTGTCCGTTGCAAATGCGGAGGAAGTGGCTTATACTTTCTCAAAAGCGCGCATGCCTCGGCGCGCGGAAGGAGAGAGTTTTGTTATGTTGAAGAAGTATCTTCCTGCGCTGTTGACGAGCCTTGCGGAGATCGTCATCGGCGTTCTGCTGCTGGCCAGGCCGGTCGGCTTCACGTCCATTATCCTGATCGCGGTCGGCGCTGCGCTCATCCTCAAGGGCCTGCTGAGCGTCGTGAAGTATTTCCGCACGGAGATCGCCTTGGCGGAAAAGGAGCAGACCCTTGCCAAGGGCCTGCTTGCGATCGCGGCGGGCCTGTTCTGCGCGCTGAAGTCGGAATGGATCCTCGCCAGCTTCCCGGTCGTCACCTTGCTCTACGGCGTCGCGCTGCTGATCGTGGGCCTGTATAAGGTGCAGGGCATGGCCGACAGGCTGCGTCGTCACGATCGGGAATGGGTCTGGGCGGCGGCCGGCGCGGGCGCTGCGCTGGTCAGTGCGGTCGTGATCATCCTCAACCCCTTTGCCAGCACCGCCGCGATCTGGATCTTCACGGCGATCTGTCTGCTGTGCGAGGCGGTGATCGAGTTGATCTCGATCATGAACGGCCTCGGGCATCGCAAAGACGGGGAAAACGCCGCTCCGGCGGGCGAAGAAGAGGCGCATGCGCCTTCTTTTTGGGAAAAGATCCGCGCGCGACGGAACAAAAGCGAGTCTGCAGCGTCTGAACAGACGGAAAGTGAAGAATAATTTTGTAAAGAGGTGCTGCTGTGATGAAAAAGCTTCTTTCTCTCGTTCTGGCACTTGCGCTGTGTCTGGGCGTTGCCCTGCCTGCGGGCGCGATGACGGGCATGGCCAATCCGTGGATCGATACCACCCTTGAAGCGGCGCAGGAGATGATCGGCGTCGTCCTCGTGCCCCCGGAGAATGCGCAGATCGGCGCTTACAGGATCCTGAGCGAGAAAAACCTGCTGGAGCTGCATATGCTCTGGAACGGCGTGGAATACACCGCGCGCCTGCAGCCGACGGACGGCTTTGAGGACATCAGCGGCCTGCATTATGACAGCTGGCTCTCCGACGAAGCCTGCGCCGTGCGCAGGGCCGAGGGCAGGCTCATGACCACGGTCGACGGCGAAAAGAACGTGGGCCTGTGCCTGTGGTATGACGCCGCCCCCGGGCTGATGTATTCGCTCAGCGCCCTGTGGACGGACGGACAGGAGGCTCACCTGCAGGAGATGGCGGAGCTGCTCTTCCGCCCCGTGCAGGGGGATGCGGACGAGGCCGATACGGCCGTCGCCTGCGAGATCCTGGACCTGATGATGAACTGCACCGGCTATCAGGGCACTGTCGGCTCTTCGCTCAAGAGCGCTTCCGGCGCATGCATGGCGCTTGACTTTGCCGTGGAGGCAAAGGCCGCCGAGAGAAGCGCTGCGGAGCTTGCACGGGAATGGGAGATCGCTTATTCTTTGCTCAGCGCCGAGCGCGCCGAGGAGCTGCTCTATAACATCGCGTCCATCAACACGCTGGTCGAGAGCGCTTTTGCGGATCCCGCCGCAGCGGAGGGCGTTTTTGAGGACGCGGGCAATTGGGAGACGATGAGCGCGCTGCTCGCCGCAGAGGACGCCCACGCCCATTGGGACGCCTTTATGGTCGCCGCCGGCGTGGAGAACCTGCACGCCGCGGAGGAAGATCTGATGGCCGCGGTGCCGCAGGCGGAGTATGCGGCGGAGAACCCCTATATGCAGGCCGCGATCGACGAGGCCCGCATCGGCATTTTCAATGCCCACGGCGGCCCCTTCGGCTGCGTGATCGTCAAGGACGGGGAGATCGTGGGCAGAGGCCACAACAGGGTGCTGCTGCATCACAATTCCACCAACCACGGCGAGATGGAGGCCATCCGCGATGCGGAGGACAATCTGGGCACCTATAACCTCTCCGGCTGCGAGCTCTATACCACCGGCGAGCCCTGCACGATGTGTCTGGCGGCGTGCCTGTGGGCGCGTCTGGACAAGGTGTACTACGGCTGCACCATCGCGGATAATTCCGAGATCGGCTTTGACGACGGCGTGATCGACGAGATCTTCGCAGGCCGCGATAAGCTGGAGGATTTCCTCGAGGAGATGGACAGGGACGCCTGTCTGGAGCTCTTTGCGGAATATAACGAGACGGACGCGACGATTTACTGAGCCTCTTTTCGGGCGGGCTGTGCATGCTGTGCGCAGCCCGCACTTTTTTTTGCAATGCACCGCAGAGGAGCGCGGCCCTTTACAATGCGCGCCGCCTGCGCTATGATGTATACGGAGAAAAACGGTATGTTTCCGTTTTTGATATGCACGAACGACGAAATACGAGAGGAGAGGCAATATGCAATACGATCTGATCGTCATCGGCGGCGGGTTTTCCGGCGTGGCCGCGGCTATCGCTGCGGCGAGGCAGGGCGCAAGGGTCGCCCTGTTTGAGCAGGGAGGCGCGCTGGGCGGCGCTGCCGTCAACTGCCTGATCAATCCGTTCATGCCCAACGCAACGAAGATCGGCGAGGAGAAAAAATATACCGAGCTGACGCAGGGCCTCTACGCCGAGATCTGCGGGCGCATGGACAAAGAGTTTTCCGCCTGCACCTCGCGCTGCTTCCATGAGGAGTATCTCAAGGTCGTGCTCGACCGCATGTGCAAAGAGGCCGGCGTAAAGGTGCTCTTTCACAGCACGCTCGTTTCCGTCGAAATGGACGGCGAGCGGGCGGCGGGCGTTCGCGTGATGCAAAGGAGCGGCCTGAACAGATACAGCGCGGGCTATTATATCGACGCGACCGGCGACGGCATGCTGGCGTATCTTGCGGGCTGTCCGATGCGTCTGGGCAGGCCGGAGGACGGCCTTTGCCAGCCGATGACTCTGTGCTTCCGCGTGGGCAATGTCGATATTGAGCGCTATCTTGCCAACCGCTCCGCGATGCAGGCGCTGTATAAGCAGCTGCAGGCGGAGGGCAAGATCAAAAACCCGCGCGAGGACGTGCTGGTCTTCCATACGCTGGTGGACGGCATGCTGCATTTCAACACCACGCGCATCGTGAAGAAGAACCCGGTCGACCCGGACGACCTGAGCCGGGCGGAGATGGAAGCGCGCGAGCAGATGATCGAAATGTTCCGCTTCCTCAGGGAGCACTGCGCCGGCTTTGAGAACGCGCAGCTGATCACCTCGCAGGAGATCGGCGTGCGCGAGAGCCGCATGATCGACGGGCAGTATCTGCTCACGGGCGAGGATCTGCAGGCCTGCAAACGCTTTGAAGACGTGATCGCCTGCGGAAATTACGACATCGACATCCATAACCCCGCCGGAAGCGGCACGAGCCACTATTATTTCCCGGAGGGGCAATATTACGACATCCCGCTGCGCGCGCTGCGTCCGCTCGGGGCGCAGAACATGCTCGTGGCCGGGCGCTGCATTTCCGTGACGCACGAGGCGCAGGCCTCCGTGCGCATCATGCCGATCTGCTGTGCGACCGGCGAGGCGGCGGGCGTGACTGCGGCTCTCGCCGCGCATCTGGGCTGCAGTCTGGATGAAACGCCCGTCGGCGAAGTCCAGCGGCTGCTCCGGGAAGGCGGCGCGTTCCTTGGCGAATGAACCCTGCCGCGCCGCGCCGCGGGAAACGAAAAAGAGCGTTCTGCGGTATGCCGCTCTGCTGACGGGCGCGGCGATCCTCTCCTTCGGGCTGTATAACATCCACGACCAGAGCGCGATCACGGAGGGCGGCGTGCTGGGGCTGAGTCTGCTCGCGCAGCACTGGCTGGGCGTTTCGCCCGCCATAGCGGAAGTATTGCTGGACGTTGCATGCTATACGCTGGGCTTTCGCCGGTTCGGGCGCGCGTTTCTCCTGCGCGCTCTTGCGGCGACGGGCGTCTTTGCCCTGAGCTATGCGCTCTGGCAGCGCATAGGGTATCTTCTGCCGGATCTTTCCCACGCGCCGCTTCCGGCGGCGGTCCTTGGCGCTGCGTTCGTGGGCGTGGGCGTTGGGGTCGTGGTGCGCGCGGGCGGGGCGGCCTGCGGAGACGACGCGCTGGCACTGGTCATTGCGGGCGCGGCGAAATGGCCCGTTTCACGGGCATATTTTCTGACGGACGCGACGGTGCTGCTGCTCTCGCTGAGCTATATCCCGCCGGCGAACGTGGCCTGCTCTCTGCTCACGGCCGCGCTCTCGTCGTGGCTGATCGACAGGATCTGCCGCGCGGGCAAAGAACGGGCCGGGGGAGAGCAGGAGAGCTGAACGAAACAGACGAAATTCAATATTGGAACGATAGTTCAGGGAGGCGAAGGAAAATGTTGGAGGTCGGAAGGAAGGCCCCGGATTTTACGCTGCAGGATCAGAACGGAAACACCGTATCGCTGTCGGACTTTGCGGGCAGGAGGGTCGTTTTGTATTTTTACCCCAAGGATAACACGCCCGGCTGCACGCGGCAGGCCTGCGCGTTCGGCGCGGCCTTTGCGCGCTTTCGCGAGCTCGACGCGGTCGTGATCGGCATAAGCAAGGACAGCGTCGCCTCGCACGCGAAATTCGCCGCGAAATACGAGCTGCCCTTTCTCCTGCTCGCCGACCCGGAGCGGCAGGCCATCGAGCCCTACGGCGTATGGCAGGAGAAAAAGCTCTACGGCAAGACGAGCATGGGCGTCGTGCGCACGACGTATATCATCGACGCGCAGGGGAATATCGAAAAGGCGATGCCCAAGGTGAAGCCGGACACGAACGCGCAGGAGATCCTGGCCTATCTGGAAAGCGCAGAGAACGCGGGAAAATAACCTGACAGATATTGCGCAAAGGCGTCCGGAACGTGTATACTGATATACGGTGTATATTAAAGTATTATTTCTATGAAAGAGGGGCTGATACCCGATGGCAGTACGTTCGGCCAACAGGCGCCGGAGGAGAAATCAAAGGATAGGCATCGCTTTGTTCGCGCTGGGCTTCGTTCTGGGGCTCGCGCTGGGCGTTTTCCTGTGTTTCCGGCTCAATATCATCGGCGCTGTGGACGATTATATCCGCAACGGCAGCGCAGTCGAGGCGATACGCGCCGGCGTGCAGCTGAGAGAACAGGACGCGCATGACGACTCCGAACGCGATTCGGGCATCGTCGTGAAGGTCACCCTTGCGCCGATGGAAACGCCCGCGCCGGTGATCACGCTCGCGCCGACCCCCGTGGCCACGCCCACGCCGGAGCCGTCCACAAGAATCTGTCCGCAGGGCACGCGCGCGCCGAGCTTGATGCTCTTTGCGCCGATCTCCACAACGCGGCCCGTCTCCGTCACGACGACGTTGCGCGGCGCAACGCCCATGCTCTTGGCCAGCTCCGCATGGCGCTGCAGATGCCGCTGCTCGCCGTGCACGGGGATAAAATACTTCGGCTTGGTCAGCGCGAGCATCATTTTCAGCTCTTCCTGA
>JAUMYC010000041.1 GCA_030528845.1 Eubacteriales bacterium | reverse complement strand
GGTGCTGCTCAAGAAGATCGCCAACGCCGTGACGCAGAATAATCCGGAGCTCAAGCTGATCGTGCTGCTGATCGACGAGCGCCCGGAGGAAGTGACCGACATGCGCCGGTCGATCCGGGGCGAGGTGGTGTATTCCACGTTTGACGAGGTGCCGGAAAATCATGCGGCTGTGGCGCAGATGGCGCTCGAGCGCGCGCAGAGGCTCGTGGAGCAGGGGCAGGACGTCGTGCTGCTGCTCGATTCGATCACCCGTCTGGCGCGCGCCTACAACCTCGTCGTCCCGCCCACGGGCCGCACGCTCTCCGGCGGGCTCGACCCGGGCGCGCTGCATAAGCCCAAGCGCTTTTTCGGCGCGGCGCGCAATATCGAAAACGGCGGCAGCCTCACCATCATCGCCACGGCGCTGGTCGAGACGGGCAGCCGCATGGACGATATTATCTACGAGGAGTTCAAGGGCACGGGCAACAGCGAGATCCATCTCGACCGGCGGCTGAGCGAAAAGCGCATCTTCCCGGCGATCGATATGAACCGCTCCGGCACCCGCAGAGACGATCTGCTGCTCTCGCCGGAGGAGGCCGAGGGCGCTCTGGCCGTGCGGCGCATGCTCTCGGGCGGCTCCAATCAGGACACGCTCGAGCAGCTCATGAGCATGCTCGAAAAGACGGAAACGAACGCAGAATTCTTTGCGCGCATCAAGGCGCTGTTTGCCTCGTGGCAGAAGGACGGCTTTACCGTCGGCGGCCGCTGAGAGGCCGAAGAAAAAAACCCCTCCCGCGAACGCCTCTGTACGGAGCGTTCGCGGGAGGGGTTTTTATGTCGGTCGGAATGCGCAGCGATCAGGCCTTGGCCTCGTTGTCGATGATCTCGAGCCACTTGCGGATCTCGATTTTCTGCGGGCAGGAGGCTTCGCACGCGCCGCACTGCAGGCACTTGTTTTCGCCGATGTTCTTGCGATAGTTCTCGTAGAAACGGGGGAGAGTATCGAACATGGCGGCGTTGTCGTAGGGGCGGAAGATCTCGGGGATCTTGATCTCGGCCGGGCAGCCGGCGACGCAGTATTCGCAGCCGGTGCAGCCCACGCGGATGCGGGCCTCGTACGCCTTGCGGATGTTGGTCAGGGTCTCCTTCTCGTCTTCCTTCAGGCAGTTTGCCTCAGCCTTGTCGAAGATGGCCATGTTTTCCTTGACCTGTTCCATGGTGGACATGCCGGAGAGGACGACGATGAACTCGGGCTTGTCATAGACCCAGCGGAAGGCCCATTCGGCCTCGGTGCGCTCGTAGGCGCTCTTTTTGTAGACTTCCTTGATCTCCTCGGGCATGCGCACGGTCAGCGCGCCGCCGCGCAGGGGCTCCATGACGATCAGGCCGATGTTCTTGGAGGCGGCATACTTCACGCCCTCCATGGTGGCCTGGTTGAACTCGTCCAGCACGTTCATCTGCACCTGGCAGAAGTCCCAGTCGTAGCTGTCGACGATCTCGCGGAAGGCGGCTGCGTCATCGTGGAAGGAGAAGCCGGCGTATTTGATCTTGCCCTTGGCCTTCATGTCCTCAAGGAACTTGAACGCGCCCAGCTCCTTGACCCTGTTAAAGGAGCTGCGGTTGCAGGAGTGCAGCAGGTAGAAATCGACGTGGTCGGTCTGCAGGCGGCCCAGCTGGGTGTCGAGCAGCTTTTCCATGTCTTCGTAAGTCTCGACCTTCCACAGGGGCAGCTTGGTGGCGAGGTTGACCTTCTCGCGGTAGCCGTCCTGCAGCGCGAGGCCGACCACGACTTCGCTCTCTTCGTTATGATAGCCGAAGGCGGTATCGACATAGGTCAGGCCGTTGTCGATGGCGTAGCGCAGCATGGCGATGGCTTCCGGACGGTCGATGGGGTGGTTTTCGGTGTCCTGCATCGGCAGACGCATGCAGCCGAAGCCCAGAACAGAGGATTTTGCATTGATTTTGGGGAATACACGATACTGCATAGATTTTTCCTCCTTGAATACTTTTGCAAAAACAGCCGTCGGCGCGGGGGAAAGACCGGTCGACGGCTGCTTCTTATCGGTTGGCGATGGCGTCGTCAAAATCGAACGGATCGTCGTTGACGGAGGTCTCTTCCTGAGTGTCGGCTTCCACGCGCGGAAGCGTGACCAGGAATTCGGTCCCCTCGCCGAACTTGGATTGCACTTCGATCATGCCGCCGAGAGAATTGACGATGTGCTTGACGATGGCAAGGCCGAGGCCCGTGCCGCCCATCTTGCGGCTGCGGCCCTTGTCCACGCGGTAGAAGCGCTCGAACAGGCGGGGGATATGCTCCTCCGGGATGCCGATGCCCGTGTCCGCGCAGGTGAAGTTCACCGTGTCTCCCGAGGAATGCACGGAGACGTGCACCTGTCCGCCGTCCTTGTTGTATTTGATCGCGTTTTCGATCAGGTTGATGAGCATCTGGCGTATGCGGTCCGGATTGCCCAGCACATAACAGGGCTCGTTGCCCGCGCTCATGTTGATGGTGACGTCCTTTTGCGAGGCGTGCAGGCGCAGCATTTCGCAGATGTCGCTGGCCGCGTGGCGCAGCTCCATGCGCTCCTTGGGCAGGTTCTCGTCGCCGGATTCCAGCTTGGAGATGGAGAGGATGTCGTTGATCAGGCGCGTGAGGCGGTCTGTTTCCAGATTGATGATCTTCAGGAAGCGCTGCGCCATTTCCGGCTTGTTGATGGCGCCGGCCTGCAGCGTTTCGACGAAGCCTTTGATGGAGGTGAGCGGCGTCTTGAGCTCATGCGAGACGTTTGCCACGAAATCGTTGCGCACCTGCTCGAGCCTGCGCAGCTCGGTCACGTCTTCGATCATGGCCACGGCGCCCTCGAGCCGGCCGTCCTGGCGCATGGGGGAGACATAGAGCCGCAGCGGGCGCTTGCCGCGGCCCACGCCCGTGCGCGCCGCGACGGAATTGGTGTACACGCCCTCCTGCGCCATGGCCTCCTGGAACATGGGCACGAGGTCCACATCGTGGGAAGCCTGCGAGATGGGCATGTTTTCCGGCGAGCCGGTGATACCCAGCAGACGCTTGGCTGTGGGGGTGACGATGAGGATGCGCATTTCGTTGTCCACGGCGAGCATGCCCGTCTGCATGCTGTTCATCACGGCGCTGAGCGCGTGGTTGCGCGTGGACTGGCGGAAGACGCGGTCCTGCAGGCGGCCCATCACCTCGTTGAAATGCGCCGTGTCTTCGGCGGAGACGGCGATATCCTGCGGGATGCGGCTGTCAAAATTGCCCTCTGTGAAATCCTCGAGCACCTCCGTCATGCGCTTCATGGGAAGACGGATGCGGTGGTAGCAATAGAGGATGAGCGAGGGGACGGCGAAGGCGATCAGCAAAGCGAGAAGGGGAAAGAGGTAAGCTTTTGCGCCCCACAAGGAGGAGACCGTCTCCGCAGAGCGCGACACGCGAAGCACATTGCCATCTTCCAGAACGGTGAAGGAATAGGCCCAGGGGGTGAGATAGGTCTTGTGATTGCGCACGAGGGTCTTATTTCCCTGTGCGAGGGCCTCTTCCAGCTCCGCTTCACCGGCGGGGTCCGTCTGCAGACGGGAGGCGTAGAGCACGCTGCCGTCCGGCGCAAAGACATGGAACACCGTGCCGGTGGTAAAGGCGGAATCGGCCATATAGGCGCGGGCCTCTTCCGATTGAAAAGCCGCGCTGTCCAGCCGTTGGGCGGACAGGCGGCATATGCTCTGGACTTCGTCCTCCAGCGCCTGATTCACCTGTCTTACGGACATGCCTGCGCAAAGCCCGTATACAGCCAGCAGGAAGGCGAGCGTTATGGCGAATGCGGACAGGGTGAGCTTGCGGATCAAGCGCGGGGCTCCTGCCTGTCGTTGAATTTGTAGCCCACGCCGCGGATGGTCTCGATGTAGTGGGCGTCCGGGCCGAGCTTCTGGCGGATGTGACGGATGTGGACGTCGACTGTGCGGGTCTCTCCGTAGAATTCATAGCCCCAGATGCGGTCGAGCAGGAAATCGCGCGTGAGCACCTTGCCGCGGGAGATGACCAGCAGCTTGAGCAGCTCGAATTCCTTGAGGGTGAGCGAGAGCTTCTCGCCGTTGCGGAAGGCCTCGTAGTTGCCCACGTCGATGGTGAGGCTGCCGACGTGCAGGATGCCCTCTTCGTCGTTCTGCGGCGCGGCGCGGCGCAGCAGGGCCTTGACGCGCGCGATGAGCTCACGCACGGAGAAGGGCTTGGTGATATAGTCGTCTGCACCCAACTCCAGGCCGAGGATCTTGTCCACCTCGTCGCCCTTGGCGGTGAGCATGATGATCGGGATATCGGCAGTGGCGGGAGTGCCCTTGAGGCGGCGGCACACTTCCATGCCGTCGATGCCGGGCAGCATGATGTCCAGCAGCACCATGGCAGGGCGTTCATGCGTGCATACTACCAGAGCGTCCTCTCCGGTGGTCGCGGTTACGACGCGGTAACCGGACGCTTCCAGGTTGAAAGAAAGCAGATCCAGAATATTCGCCTCGTCGTCGACGGCCAGAATCAGTTCGTTTGCCATGTGCGTCTCTCCTTTATAAAAAAATATTTCTTCGTAAACAGGGCCTGTGCGGAGTTCAGCCGCCCAGCGGCGCGCTCTTCTCCTGATCCTTGAGCAGGGAAGAGAGCTCGTCCATGAAGGTCTGGATGTCGCGGAACTGCCTGTAGACGGACGCAAAGCGCACATAGGCGACTTCGTCCAGCGTCTTGAGGCCTTCCATGACCATCTCGCCCAGCTCGTCGCTGCGGATCTCCTGATCGGCGCGGCCGTAGGCGCGCATTTCGATACTGCGCACAAGCTGGTCGATATCGCTCAGCGACACCGGCCGTTTCTCGCAGGCGCGAAGGATGCCCCTGCGCAGCTTGGCGGAATCAAACACCTGACGGGAGCGATCCTTCTTGATCACCATCAGGGGGGCCATGTCCACTTTTTCATAGGTCGTGAACCTTCTGCCGCAGCTTTCGCATTCGCGCCTGCGGCGGATGGACATGCCGTCGTCCGTCTGCCGGGAATCGATGACCCGGCTGCTTGTCCCGTTGCAGTACACGCACTTCATACGCGCATATTCCTCCCCACAATCTGATTAACATTATAACGCACATCGTTTGGTTCTGTCCAGCCCTCTTTCAAAAAAAATTTACAAAAAAGCTGAAAGATGCATTTGCAAAAATGCTAAGAGGGCGACCTGCGGCGAAAAAGAAGGGGAAAATATGAAGCCGGAGCGTTAAGCGGCTGCATTTTTGAAATGCGCTTTGCCAAAAATAAAGACAGACGCAACAAAGCCTTGTGCGCCTGCCGTGCAAAGTTCCGGTAAAGAACGGGGCTTTTGCCGCCGCTACGGCGCGCTCTGTTCGTCCACGTCCACGAGGATCACGTCGTCTCCGATGCGACGGATGCGCTGCCAGGGAATGGCGCAGCCCTCCCGTTCGGAGCGCAGAAGCCGCCAGAGGCTGCTCGGCCCGGGCGTGACGATCGCCTCCAGCCACGCGCGGTCTCCGTCGCATTGCAGCACAAGATCCACCGGCCGCCCGAGCCTGCGCCCGTCGCAGATATTGATCACGTCCTTTTGCCTGAGCTCGCCAAAGGTCATGCAGATCGCCTCCCTGCTGCAGGATATGCGCGCAGAGCCGCCGGCGTGCCTCACTGTACATATCTGCGCATCTGCCCCAGCGCGGCCTTTTCCAGCCGGGAGACCTGCGCCTGCGAGATGCCGATCTCCTCGGCCACCTCCATCTGCGTGCGCCCCTCGAAAAAGCGGCGGCTGATGATGGTGCGCTCGCGCGGGCCGAGCCGCTCGAGCGCGCGGGCGATGCACAGCGAGGTGTTCCAGCCCTCCTCGCTCACGCTCGTGTCCTGCACCTGGTCCATCACGCAGATCGTGTCGCCGCCGTCCTGAAAGATGGGGTCGTAGAGCGAGATGGGATCCTGGATAGCCTCGAGCGCGCCGGCGATCTCCTCTGCGGAGCATTCCGTCTGCGCGGCGATCTCCGCGATGCTCGGCTCCCGTCCGAGCCGATAGAGCAGCTGATCCCGCGCGCGCAGGGCCTTGTAGGCCGTGTCGCGCATGGAGCGGCTGACCCGGATGGGGTTGTTGTCGCGCAGATAGCGCCGGATCTCGCCGATGATCATCGGCACGGCGTAGGTGGAAAAGCGCACGTTCTGGCTCGTGTCGAAGTTGTCGATGGCCTTCATCAGCCCGATGCAGCCCACCTGAAACAGATCGTCCGCGCTGTCGCAGCGGTTCTGAAAGCGCTTGATCACGCTGAGCACAAGGCGCAGGTTGCCCGTGATGCATTCCTCGCGCGCCGCGGCGTCGCCGAGGCGGATCCTCGGAAAGAGCTCCCGCATGCGCTCGTTTTTGAGCACGGGCAGGGCCGCGGTGTCCACGCCGCTGATCGAAACTTTTCCGCATGTCATGGTTTGCGCACCTCCGTTCACAGCCGAAAGTATCGGCGCGGGAGGGCGCGTCTATGCATGCGCGGGGGCGGGGCACGGGGCAGGAAAGTTCAGGAAGGGGCGCAAATCGCGCCTCCCTCTTGACAGAGGGGGCGGAATGCGGATAGGATGGGAAGAGAAAAAAGTGAGAGCCCGCCGCAGGGCGAAGGAGCGTGTCGCTGCGATGCGAAAGAGGATCTGGTCCGGGCCGCGGAAAATCTGGATAGGGTTTGCTGTGGCGGCGCTGCTGCTGAGCGTGGGCGTGGGCCTTGTCGCCGCGCTGTCGGATCGGGTGCTGCTCGACAACGCCCGCTACCGGCTGACAGAGCAGATGGAGAGCCGACGCATGGCCGTGCGCAGCAGCATCGACGCGCAGCAGCACGGCATCGCCGTGTGCGCGGAGAAGATCGGCCCGCAGCAGGGCGAACTGAGCGAGCTCGTGCAGCAGCTGCCCCGTTTGTTTTATGAGGTCAGCTCCGCCGACAGGGTGGCGCTGACGGATATGAAAGGCGTAGGCCTGAACATCCACGGCGAGCATACGGACATCAGCGGCAGCGAGGCCTATCAGGAGATCCTCGCGGGCACGCGCAGCGCCGTGTGCGTCTATGAACTGCCCGACGGCGGCGGAGAGAACCTGATGATGGCCCATGTCGTGCACAGAGAGGACGGGGAAGACCTCATCCTCGCGGCCGCCTATCAGGTCGAGGATATCAGCGAATATCTCCTGCGCAGCGCGGGCGCGGTGAACGATTCCTGCCTGTTGATCGACCGCGAAGGAAACGTGCTCATGCGCGCGGGCCGCTCGGAACGGGCGGAGAATCTGATCGAGAAGATCCGCAGCGACGACAGCGCGAACGAGCAGAGCGCGCAGATGCTGAGCGGAGAGCTCGGCTCGGCGAGCGGCGGGGTCGTGTCGTATATCTATCACGGTGAAAAATGGTACTGCGCCTTTGCGGAGCTGGGCATCAACGATTGGCTGCTGGCGTACCGGGTGAACGCGGTCGAGCTGGAGTATGTCCAGCGCGTGCTGCGGACGTACCTGCTGGTGCTGTATATCGTGCTGCTGGCCGCGCTGCTTGGGGTGGCCGCGCTCTTTGGCCTGCGCGAGGAGCGCGTGCGCCGGGAAAAGCGGCTGGACGACCAGAGCCTGCGCGCGAGCAGGGAATGCCTGCGCATCCTCGCCGGGCATCCGGGCGCGATCCTCTGCGACACGGACCTGCGCACGAATAAGACGTACCTCTACGGCAATTTCATGTCCGTGCTCGGACGCGACCCCGTTTTGACGAACTTTCCCTTCGACGCAGTGCGCGTGGGGATGATCGGCGAGGATGACGCCAAGCGCATCGGGCAGACGATGCACAGCGCGCGCCACGGCACGGAGCGCGCGCAGACGGATATCTCGGTGCGCAATGCGGACGGCAGCCTGCGCTGGTGCCGCCTGCGGGCGTATGCCATGCGCGACGAGGCGGGCGAGCCCTACCGCATCATCTGCCGCATCCTCGACCAGAGCGACAGCGCGCGCAGCGCCGGGCCCGCCTCCGCGCCGGAGGATGCGAGCATGATGAGCCGCATCGCCGCGCAGAGGCGCATGGAGGAGAAGATCCGCGCGGGCAGCTGCGCGCTGATCCTCGTCGATATCGACAATCCCGCAGGCGTCGCCGAAAAGCTGGGCAACGAGCAGAGCGAAAAGCTCATGGCGCAGATCGGCCGCGAGCTCGTGCGCACGGCCGGTGCGGAGGAGATCGTTGCGCGCCTTGGCGGAGATGAATTCGCTGTGCTCATCCCCGGCGTGCCGGACGAAGCCGCGCTGCGGGAACGCTCCAACCGTCTGCAGTCGTGCATTGCGCGCGTCGGCTATGAATACGAAGTCGCGCTGAGCTCCTCCGTGGGCACGGCGGCGAGCGGCGGCGAGGCGGGCAGCTTCGACGAGCTCTACTTCCAGGCGGACACCGCGCAGTATATGGCCAAGCAGAGCGGGCGCAAAAAGTCGCTCATCTACCGCGAAGACTGAGCACGCAAAACGAAGAAAAACGGAATAAAGATCGCCCCGGGCGGAGATACTCTGCCCGAGGTGATTTTTTATGATGATGCCACTGACTCCGAAGGAAGCGTCTCTGCTCAAGGACCTGCGCACGCAGGAGCAGCTCTGCGTGGAAAAATATAATAAGTATGCCGCGCAGGCCTGCGATGGACAGCTTCAGACGCTCTTTACGCAGATCGCGCAGAAGGAAGCGACCCATCAGCAGACCATCGAAGGGCTGGAGCAGGGCGTGCTGCCGAGCATGGGCGGGGCGGAAGCGCCCGTGAACACCGGCTTCACCCGGAGCTGCTGCATCCCGGAGCAGAAAAAGCAGGATCAGTATCTGTGTCAGGACGCGCTGGCCACGGAAAAACATGTCTCCTCGGCCTATGATACCTGCATCTTCGAGTTCCGCGACAGCGCCGTGCGCGACGCGCTCAACCACATCCAGAAGGAAGAGCAGCAGCACGGCGAGTACATCTATCAGTACATGGCGCAGAACGGCATGTATTGAGCGGACAAAGGCCCCTTTTCCGGGGCTTTTTGTATTTTTGGCGGGCCGGGCTTGCGGGCGAAGGGCGCGGCATAGAATCCGCAGAGGAAGGGGGATGGAGCGATGCTGGAGATATTGACGGCGATCTTTGAGGGGCTCTGGCCGCTGCTGGCGCACATGGCGGGCCGCAGCGCCTTCCCGAGGCCGCTGGGCGCGCAGGAGGAAAAAGAGCTGGTCGGGCGCATGCTGGAGGGCGACGCGGAGGCGGCGCGGCTTCTGACGGAGCACAACCTGCGCCTCGTTGCGCACATTGCCAAAAAGTATGCCGGCTCCGGCGCGGAGAGCGACGACCTTGTCTCGGTCGGATCGATTGGGCTGATGAAGGCGGTCGCGTCCTTTCGGCCGGAATGCGGGAAGCTGAGCGCATATGCGGCGCGCTGCGTGGAAAACGAAATGCTGATGTATCTGCGCAGCCTGAAAAAGACGCGGCTGGACGTGTCTTTGTCCGAGCCGATCGGCTCGGACAAAGAGGGGAACGAGCTGCACGTCACGGACATTCTGGGCACGGATGCGGATCTTGTGCCCGGCGAGGTGGAGGAGCGCATGGAATCTGCCCGGGCGATCCGGCTGATGGACCGCGTGCTCACGCCGAGGGAGCGCGCGGTCGTGCGCATGCGCACGGGCCTTGCCGACGGTACGCCGCGCGCGCAGCACGAGATCGCACAGGCGCTGGGGATCTCCCGCTCGTATGTTTCGCGGATCGAAAAAAAGGCGCTGGAAAAGCTGCGGCGCGCGCTGGAGAGCGAGCCTTCACGAAAAAATACAACCATATAAACCATATTGCATTTGACAGTATACATGCCGTGTGCTAATATGTTCGGTGGAGTATGATGCGCGCCGCGCGCCCGAGGGGCCGCGGCGCGAAACGAGTGTATCCTCAGCAAGGGCCACGGCCCCATAACAAAGGAAGGCTGGTGCAGGCTTTGGTGTTTCAGAAAAAGAGCTTCCGGGGCGGCGTGCACCCTCTGCATGGCATGCATGAGGGCAAGGGCGCCACGGCCGGAAAGCCGGTGCGAGAGTTTATTTCCGACAGCGTGGTCATCCCGATGGCCATGCATATCGGCGCGCCGAGCAAGCCCCTGGTCAAAAAGGGAGACAGAGTGCTCGTCGGACAGGTCATCGGCGAGCCGGTGGGCGGCCTCGGCCTGCCCGTACACGCGAGCGTGAGCGGCACCGTCACAGAAGTTGGCATCCGCCAGCAGCTGGGCGCGAAGGCCGTCATGTGCGTTGCGATCGAGAACGACTTTATGGACGAAAAGGTGGAATGGACGGGCATGGGCAATGTGGAAAACTGCCCGGCCGAGGCCATCATCCCCGCCATCCGCAATGCGGGCATCTGCGGCATGGGTGGCGCGAGCTTCCCGACCCATATCAAGCTCTCCCCGCCGCCGGAGAAGAACTGCGATACCATCATCGTCAACGGCGCCGAGTGCGAGACCTTCCTCACGGCGGATCATCGCCTCATGCTGGAGACCCCCATCCGCGTGGTGGACGGCCTGCGCGCCGCCATGCGCGCCATGGGCGTGAAAAAGGGCATCATCGCCATCGAAGACAATAAGCCCGACGCTATCGCCGCCATGCAGGCCGCGGCGCAGGGCAGAGAAGGCGTGGAAGTGGCCGTGCTGCGCACGAAATATCCGCAGGGCGGCGAGAAGCAGCTGATCGAGGCCACCACCAAGCGTCAGGTGCCCTCCGGCGGACTGCCGGCCGACGCGGGCGTGATCGTCATCAACGCCGGCACCGCGGCCGCCATCGCCGACGCCGTCATCGACGGCAAACCCCTCATCGACCGCATCCTGACCGTGACGGGCAAGGTGCGCGAGCCGGCCAACCTCAAGGTGCGCATCGGCACCATCTTCATGGACATCATCGGCGCGTGCGGCGGCTACAGCGAGGACCCGGGCAAGATCGTCTCCGGCGGCACGATGACGGGCATCTGCGCGCCGAACGAAAACGTCAGCGCCGTGAAATCCACCAGCGGCATCGTGGTGCTCAACAACAAGGAGAGCGACCTGCCCGACGAGAGCCCCTGCCTGCGCTGCGGGCGCTGCGTGGACACCTGCCCGATCGGCCTGAATCCCTACCGCCTCAAGGATCTGTGCGAATCGCATAAATTCGAACAGGCCCGGCAGGAGCATCTGATGGACTGCATCCTCTGCGGCAGCTGCTCGTACACCTGCCCGGCCCGGCGCATGCTCACGGCGAATTTCAAGATCGGCAAAGAGATGATCCAGCTTGCGGCAAGGAGGGATGCCAAATGATGCTCAGACTTTCCGGCGCGCCGCACCTTGTCACCCGCAAGGACACCCGCGCGATCATGCTGCTGGTGCTCGCCGCGCTTTTGCCGACGACCGTCGCCGGCGTGTACTACTTCGGCTGGAACGCCCTTATGCTCATCGCCGTCTCCTGCGTTTCCGCAGTCGGCTCGGAGTGGCTCTGGCAGAAGCTGGCGAAAAAGCCCGTGCGCATCGGAGATTTCTCCGCGCTGGTCACCGGCCTGATCCTCGCGCTGAACCTGCCCTCCACCGCCCCGTGGTGGATCGCGCTGATCGGCTCCGTGTTCGCCATCATCGTGGTCAAGCAGCTCTACGGCGGCATCGGCCATAACTTCATGAACCCCGCCATGGCGGCGCGCGCCATGCTGCTGGCCAGCTGGCCGGCGAGGATGACCACATGGGTGCTGCCCTCCGGCTTCGGCGCGGCAGACGCCGTTTCCTCCGCCACCGCCCTTGCGGGCGAGCAGTTCTCCAAGCTCGATCTCTTCCTCGGCAATGTGCCCGGCACGATCGGCGAGGTCTGCAAGGTCGCGATTTTGGCCGGCTTTGTGCTCCTCCTGTGCACGGACGTGATCAAATGGCGCATCCCGGTCGTCTTTGTGGGCGTTACCGCGCTGTGCTCCTGGGCCTTTGGCAGCGGCTCGTTCAATTTCACCGGCGATCCGCTCGCAGCGGTGCTCTCCGGCGGCGTGCTCTTCGGCGCGGTCTTCATGGCCACCGATTACACCACCTGCCCCATGACCGCCACAGGCCAGTTCATCTACGCGGCGGGCTGCGGTCTGATCGTCTCGGTCATCCGCGCCTTCGGCGCCTATCCCGAGGGCGTGACCTACGCGATCCTGCTCATGAACATCGCCACGCCGCTCATCGACAAGTTTACCCGCCACAAGATCTACGGGGAGGTGAAGGCAAATGGCAAGGGAAAATAACCTCAAGAGCGTGTTCCTCAACGGCATCCTCAACGACAACCCGACCTTCCGCCTGGTGCTGGGCACCTGCCCTGCTCTGGCGACTACGACCTCGGCCCTCAACGGCCTTGGCATGGGCGCGGCGGCGACCTTCGTTCTCATCGGCTCCAACGTCGTGATCTCCCTGCTGCGCAATTTCATCCCCAGCAAGGTGCGCATCCCCGCGTTCATCGTGGTCATCTGCACCTTCGTCACCATGATCCAGATGCTCATGCAGGCCTTCATCCCCTCTCTCTATGAGAGCCTCGGCCTGTTCATCCCGCTGATCGTGGTCAACTGCATCATCCTCGCGCGCGCGGAATCCTTCGCCAGCAAAAACGGCGTGCTGCTCTCCGCGGCGGACGGCCTGGGCATGGGCCTCGGCTTCACGGGCGCGCTCTTCCTTATGGGCGCCGTGCGCGAGATCCTCGGCAGCGGCACCATCTTCGGCGCGGCGCTCTTCGGCGCTTCCTTTGAACCTGCGCTGCTCTTCGTGCTCGCTCCGGGCGGCTTCATCACCTACGGCCTGCTGCTGGGCGCGATCAACGCCATCACCAACCGCCTCACCGCCGGGAAGGAGGGGAAATAACGCATGAACGCAGTAGCGAAACTCCTTTTGTTCATGGTCAGCTGCGTGCTGACGAACAACTTCATCTTTGCCCGCTTCTACGGCATCTGCCCGTTCCTGGGCGTCAGCGGCAAGGTGGAAACGGCTGCGGGCATGGGCATGGCCGTGACCTTCGTCATGGGCATCGCCTCCCTCGTGACCTACGTCGTGCATCATTTCCTGCTCGTTCCGCTCGGGCTGGTCTATCTGGACACCATCGCGTTCATTCTCGTCATCGCCTCGCTGGTGCAGGTGGTGGAAATGTTCATCAAAAAGGCGTCCCCCTCGCTCTACAGCGCGCTGGGCATCTATCTTCCGCTGATCACGACCAACTGCGCCGTGCTGGCGGTCACGCTGCTGAACATCTCCGAATCGTACAACCTGCTCTACAGCGTGCTCAACGGCATCTTCGGCGCGCTGGGCTTCACTCTGGCCATCGTCCTGATGGCCGGCGTGCGCGAGCGTCTGGAGACGAGCGACATCCCCGTGAGCATGCGCGGTTTTTCCATCACGCTGGTCACTGCGGGGCTCATGTCCCTCGCGTTCCTCGGCTTTTCCGGCCTGATCAAGTAAAGGAGGGCGGTTTTTGATGAATAATGTCTGGCCGATCCTCGCCGCCGTCCTCGCCCTTGGCGGGCTGGGCGCGCTCTTCGGAGTGCTGCTGACGGTCGCGGATAAAAAGTTTTACGTCCCGGTGGACGAGCGCATCGCCAAGGTGCAGGAATGCCTCGGCGGCGCAAACTGCGGCGCATGCGGCTTTGCCGGCTGCCCGGCTCTGGCCGAGGCGATCGTAGCGGGCAAGGCCAAGCCCGACGCCTGCCCCCCCGCGGGTGCGGACGGCGCGGCGCGCATCGCGCAGATCATGGGGCTTGAGGTCGAAGCGACCAAGCCCGTCGTGGCCAAGGTCATCTGTCAGGGCGCCACGGGCGTGGCGAAGGACCGCTACATCTACGACGGCCTGCCCTCCTGCCGCGCGGCTTCCACGATGGCCGGCGGCCCCAAGATGTGTCCGTATGCCTGCCTCGGCCTGGGAGACTGCGTCAAGCAGTGCGCCTTCGGCGCGATCTCCATCAAGGACGGCCTCGCGCAGGTCAACGAGAGCAAGTGCGCGGCCTGCGGCATGTGCGTGGAGACCTGCCCGCGCGGCGTTCTTCAGCTGCTCCCGCGCGAGCAGAACGTGCTCGGTCGCTGCCGCAACCGCGACACCGGCCGCAGCGCGCGCGAGGCATGCGTGAAGGCGTGCATCGGCTGCAAGCGCTGTGAAAAGGAATGCCAGTACGGCGCGATCCACGTGGAAAACGGCTTCGCGCATATCGACCCGGACAAGTGTACCCGCTGCGGCGCCTGCGCAAAGGTCTGCCCCTGCGGCTGCATCACCATGCCGGAGGCCTGATCCATCTGCATCAAAAGAGCCCGCCGTCAATGATAGGGCGTCATAAAACAACAACAGGGACAGCGATAAGCTGTCCCTGTTGTTGTAAAGGTGGATTTTGTGTGATAGGATATCAGATAAATGGTAGATAAACTTGAATAGGATCAATTGATGCGCCGCGCCAAAGCCTCCCCTGTGTAAGGGGAGGCGCCCCGCAGGGGCGGAGGGGTTGTC
>JAUMYC010000235.1 GCA_030528845.1 Eubacteriales bacterium | reverse complement strand
CCCTGCGGATCGAAACAGAGCGATCCGAGCCGATGCGCGATCTCCACGCCGCTCTCGCCGCCGCTCAGATACGGGCAGGAGCACACCGCCACGCGCTTTTCCGGATGCGCCAGCAGCCGCCCGACGAGGTCTCCCTTCGTCACATAGTTCACCGCGCGTGCCGCAAGGCGCTGCTTCTGGCCCGGCGTGAGCTGGCCGCGCCCAAAGCCCTGCGCATTGAACGCGACTGCGCGCGCCAGCGGGTTTTCCGCCGAGCCCAGCGCATACAGCGCGTTGTGCCCTCCCTTGCTGTGGCCCGTCAGCAGCAGCGGACCCTCGCGGTAGCCCGCCGCCATCCGCTCTGCGTCGGCATACTGGCGCGAGCCGACAAACGGCGCGGCGAAATTGTCGATCCAGTCGATATGCCCTGCGCAGGGCCCGCGCGCCTCCGAGCCGCGCATCGCCACGATATGCCCGTCGCGCGCACGCAGCCCATAGGCCGCAAAGCCGCTGCCAAAGCCGTCGTCGCTGTATTCCACCACCGTCAATTGCGCCGTCTCGAGCGTATCCGCCAGCGCGCGCAGCAGGCGCATCGCATCGGCGCTGAGCTCCTCGCAGGCGCTCTGCCCGCTCTCGAGCAGCCGCCCGCACACGCGGCTGAGCCGCATGGGCAGCGCCGCCGCCAGTTCCCGGGGCAGGTGGATATAAGAAAATGCGCACAGCCGCGCAAGAGACAGATCCGTCATACGCCTCACCCGCAGCATCCTATGCCCCGGCCGTTCGGCGCGTGCGCGCAGTCGCCGGGCAAAAAAAACGAGCCCGCCGAGCAGAGTTTTCTCCGTTCGGCGGGCTCGTTTGCCTGCGTTCGTTATTCCAGGAACGCGCGGATCTGCGCGTTGATGCGGTCGTAATCCGGCAGCAGCACGGCCATGCCCTTGATGGTCTTTGCCTCGTAATAGCCGTCTGCGGGCACGCGCAGCTCTTCAAAGGTCGCATCCTTGAGCTGCAGCGCCAGCGGGGCGAGCTTGGCGATGTCCACCAGCGTCATGTTCGTATCCACGCTGCCGATGTTCGCCATCGCCAGCTCCACCATCTCTCCCACGGAGAGCTGCGTCACCTTGTCGAAGATCTTCATCAGCACCTCGCGCTGGCGGCCCGTGCGCGCGTAATCGCCGCCGGACTTCGAGCCGTAGCGGAAGCGCGCGTAGGCCTGCGCCTGCTTGCCCGTGAGCGTCTGCAGGCCGGGCTCCTTCACAAAGCCGTCGTTGGTCGCGATGCCCAGCACCTTGTTGTCATTTTCAATGACGGCGTTGACGCGATCGACAAAATACTGGTCTTCGATCTCGATCTCCAGACCGCCAAGCTGGTCGATCAGGCTGCCCAGCACGGAGAAGTCCACCGCCACGAAATGGTCCGCCGTGACGCCGAAGTTCGCCTTGAGCGTCCTGAAGAGCAGCTCTTCGCCGCCCCAGTAATAGGCCGTGTTGAGCCTGTTGGGATTATGGTCGGGGATCTGCACATACATATCGCGCATGAAGGAGATCAGCTTGATCGTGTTGGTCTCCACGTCGATCGAGCAGAGGATCATCGCGTCGGAGCGGCCCAGCGACTGGCCCGGGCGCGCATCCACGCCCAGCAGCATGATGTTGACCTTGCCTTCGCTGGAGATCATGTCGTTCTCATTGAGCTGCACGTTCTCGAGCGTCAGCATCACCTCGGCCTCCGTCTCGCTCAGAGACTCCTGCCCCTTGACGCGCAGCGCCCGGCCCACGACCACGCCGGGCTCGATCTCGTCCGAGACCACCTGCGCGAACAGATCGTCATACCAGTCCTGCGTCATTTCGTCCGTCATTTCCAGCGCTTCCTCGCCCACCGGATTGGCCATGAAGACCTCTTCCTCCTGCACGGGGGCGCTCGTCTGCTCGGGAGCTTCCGTGGGCAGGGGCGCGGCCGTGGGCATCATGGGGTTGGCCGGGGCGGCCTCCTGCGCCAGAGCGCCCGGCAGCAGCGCGCCCAGCGCCAGCACCAGCGCGACCAGCGCGCAGAGAATGCGAGAAGCAAATCCTTTGTTTGCCATGGAGACGTATCCTTCTTTCTTTCGTATGCCTTGGGTGTTTTTTCCTTCGGAATGTCCGGCTGCGCGCGCTACAGCTCCAGCTTCGCCTCCGGCGCGGGCGCGGGCGTGAGCTCGGGCTGCGGCGTCGGCTCCATGAGGACCCTCGTCTGCTTCAGCCCCGCGATGCGCCAGCGGCCCTCCGTGCGGTAGAGCGTCACGGCGTATTCCCCTGCCTGCCAGGCCGGCGGGCTCGAGGAGATCACCCCGGCGTTGACCAGCGACTGCGACTCCGCAACCACCTTGCCGCTGATGTCCTCCACCTTTTCGGTGATCGTGGCGGTGGCGGTGTCCTCCCAGGGCCACGTCCACATCCACTGCATGCTCAGCTCATATTCATAATCGCTGATGGCATAATCCAGCCACGGCGAATTTTCCGACAGGGCGACGGTGAGCGCCTCGTCCTCGGCGAGGAATTCCTCGCGGAAATAATCGCGCAGGTCAGTCTTGCTCTCCCTTGTCAGGATCATGCTCGCCCGGGCCTGCATGCCGTCGGAGACGAGGATGTAGATGTTGGCGGTGTTGAGCGCCATGTAAAACATGAGCATCACCAGCGCCGCGCAGAAGGTCAGGATCAGCAGCCGGGAAGCTGTAAACCAGAGCAGCCTTCTTATGTACTTGAGCAACTCTCTCTCCCTCTCCCCGCTCGGTGTGTTTTATTCGTTCTGCGCGCTGCCGACGGTGGCCTCCGCCTCTTCGAAGTCCTCCAGCAGCTGCGCCATCTGTTCGATCATCTGCTCGTCCTGCAGGCGGAATTTGAATTCCACCCTGCGGGAGGCATCGGCGTCTTCCACGCCGTTTTCGTCGTAGATCAGGTTCGACCAGGAGCGGCCGTTCGCCGTGATGATCTGGCGGAGGTATTTCTTCGTCTCCGGCGTGATGCTGTCGTATTCATCCGAGAGCACATAGCGCGCCACGGCCAGCGCGCGGTTCTGCGAAAGCTCCAGGTTGGACATATAGCTGCCCACGGAATCGGTATGCCCTTCGATGATGATCTCGGCGATGTTGCCGCGATATTCATCGGAAAGCAGCACGTTGAGATAGACCGGCAGGAATTCGTCGATCATTTTCTTGCCCGCCTCCGAGAGCGTATACTCGCTGCGGGTGAAGAGGATCGAAGAATCCAGCGTGATCGCGCCGGTGGCCGGGTCGACCGTGGCGGAGATATCCGCCGCGGCGAGCTCGTCCGCCAGAGAGGTGATGATCCTCTTGCGCACGCCCACCAGCTCGTCCAGCTGCGCCTGCTGGCTGTCGAGCAGGTCCTGCTGCTGCGCCACGACCAGCTGCTGGTCGGTCAAAAGCGCCTGCGCCACGACCAGCTGCTGCTGCTGCTCGGTCAAAAGGGCCTTGGCCTCGTCCAGCTCCGCCTGGGTG
>JAUMYC010000040.1 GCA_030528845.1 Eubacteriales bacterium | reverse complement strand
CGACCTATGATCGTAACCATAGGTCGGTTTAACTCTTTTACGGATACCCGGTAAACCGCCCGCCCTCCTTTTGCCGGAGAGCGGGCGGTTCATTGTATGATTTCGGGAATTATTCGTCAGACGGCTTCGCGCGTGAGCTTTTTCATCCAGTCGTAGCGACGGATCTTGAAGAAGGCCACGATGCACTTGAGCACCTGATCGCACTTGAGGCAGGCAAAGACCACCCACGCGGGCGCGTTGAAATGCGCCGCGATGAGCGCGGAGGGCAGCACCACGCCGAAGACGAAAATGGTGTCGTTTTTAAAGACGAAGGAGATATCGCCGCCGGACTTGACCAGACCGAAGAGGCTGGCCGCCTGATAGGAGGTGCCGATGAAGGTGATGGAGAGCACGCGGATGAAGCGCGTGGCTTCCGCCGCCGCCTCGGGGCTGATGCCGCCGTAGAGCCCCACGAACGGGCCGTTGAGCAGCGTGATGACCCCGCCCATGACCAGGCCCCACCCCAGGAAGATGACCTGCGTGGTGCGGGCGTATTCCTTCATCAGCTCGTACTTGCCCGCGCCGACCGTCTTGCCTGTGATGACGCCGACGGCGGAGGACATGCCGTTCATGAAGATGTAGGCCATGGAGTTCATGGTGTTGGCGACGCTCACGGCCGTGATGACCGCCGCGCCGTAGCCGCCCATGATGCGGCTGTTCATCATCATATTGACGCTCCAGACCAGATCTCCCAGCACGAGGGGCGTGCCGTATTTGATGAAATCCTTCACAAGGCCCTTGTCCCACGCGCCCAGATCCTTGGCCTTCAGGCCCAGCTTATTATCCACCTTGGCCACATAGACGATCATCGTGACCATCTCCGCAAAGCGGGAGGCGACCGTGGCGATGGCAGCGCCCTTGATGCCCATGGCGGGCAGGCCGAGCTTGCCGAAGATCAGGACGTAGTTGAGCGAGATATTGACGACGAGGGAGATGAGCGAGACGATCGTGCCCACGCGCACGGTCTCGACCGAGCGCATGGCGGAGATGAGCGTCTGCGTCACGCAGAAGAACATATAGCTCCACGCCACGAGGCGCAGATATTCCGCCGAAGCCGCGATGACGGCCTGATCCTTGGTGAAAAAGCCGGAGATGGGCGCGGCGAAGACGATGCAGAGCATGGTGAAGAGCAGGCCGATGCACAGCGAGATCTTCATTCCGATGCCCACGAATTTGCGGATCTGCAGCATATCCCGCTTGCCCCAATACTGGGCGGCGATGATCACGATGGCGTTGGCGATGCCGGAGGTGAACATCTGCAGGAAGGTCTGCATCTGAGAGCCGATATACACGCCGGAGACGGCCGTGTCTCCGAGCGTGTTGACCATCAGGTTATCGGCAAAGTTGACAAGAAAGGTGATGAGGTTTTGCAGCGCTACGGGGATCGCGAGGGAGATGAGGCTGGTGTAATAGGACCTGTCTCTTGTCAGTACGCGTGCCATTGTGCGCCGTCCCCCTTATTTGAGGGTGTAGCAGCCGTCGCCGTCGGCGACGATCACGCTGTTGTAGAAGGCTTCGACCGCCTGCTCCATGTAGAGGGTGTCCTCGCAGCCGCCGGTCTCATAGCAGGAGTGCATGGCCAGCTGGGCAAGGCCGATGTCGACCGTGTTCATGGCCACGCGGCAGTTGGAGATGGAGCCGAGGGTGCCGCCGCCCATGAGGTCGGAGCGGTTGGCGAAGGACTGAGTGGGCACGCCCGCGCGCCTGCAGATCTCCGCGAAGATCGCCGCGGAAACGCCGTCGGTGGTATAGCGCTGCGAGGCGTTGTACTTGATCACCACGCCGCCGTTCATATGCGGGCAGTTGTCGCGGTCGGAGAGCTCGGGATGGTTCGGGTGCATGGCGTGGCCGTTGTCGGCGGAGAGCATGAAGGAATGCGCGAGGATGGCGCGCAGATCGACTCTCTGGCCTTCGCAGACCCTGCTGAGCAGATCGAGCAGGATGTTGGAAGCGGCGCCCTGCTTGGTGGAGGAGCCGGTCTCCTCGTTGTCAAAGGCGGCGTAGACCTGCAGCGCGGTCTCCGGGGCCTTGGCGTTGATAAAGCCGACGAGCGTGGAATAGGCGCACTGCATGTTGTCGATGCGCGGCACGGAATAGAACTCGTCGTTCGCGCCCCAGACGCGGCCGCCGGTACGATCGTAGAGGAACACGTCCATGGAGACGATCTCCTCTTCGGCGCAGCCGCACTGCTCCGCCACCATCTTCCTGAGCGCACCCTTGGAGGCGGCAGCGCCCATCAGCGGCACCATATCCACGGCCGGATTGGGCTTGAAGCCGTCGTTGATGCCGCGCATCATATGCGGGGCCACGTTCGGGATGACGCACAGATCCTTGTCGATGTTGACCAGCTTGGTCTCGAATTTGCCGTCCTTGAGCACGATGGCGCGGCCGGCCACGGAGAGAGGCCTGTCCATCCAGCTGAAGAGGATCGCGCCGCCGTAGCGCTCGGTGTTGAGGCGGACATACTTGCCGAAGGCCTCGTTTTCGGCGTTGGCCTTCACCTTGAAGGTGGGGCTGTCGGTGTGGCTGGCGATGAGCATGACCGACTGCGGCGCCTGCGCGGGCACGCGGAAGGCGATGGCGGTGGTGTTGTTGCGGGTGATGTAATACTTGCCGCCGGGCGCGAGCTTCCATTCCTTGCCCTCGTCCAGCTTTTCAAAGCCGTTTTCATTCAGCATGGCCGAGATATTGGCGACGGCCTGAAAGGCGGTCGGGCTCTTCTCCAGGAAGGAGATCAGGTTTCTGGTTTCGGTCAGGGCCTGTTTGTTCATCTTCATTTCCCTCTTTCGCATGTTTTTCTGTTTGGGCGCTACAAAATCGTCCGGAAGCTTATCCTTGCGGGCGATCAGCATGTGGATGGGCTTGCCCTCCGCGGCGAACTTCTTTTCGTGCTCGCTCCGGAAATTGGGCGTAAAGCCGCTCCCGTGCAGGTCGTCCGTGAGATACGTGATCACAAAGCCGCAGGCGGGCAGATATTCCTTCGAGGCGGCGAAGAGCTCCTCGTCGTCCGTCTTGAACCAGATCTCTGCGCCGTCGGGCATGACCTCGCGATATTGCATGAGCTGGCGCGGGTGGGTCAGGCGGCGCTTGTGGTGCTTGAGACGCTGCGTCCAGGGGTTCGGGAAGGCGATATACAGCCGTTCCACTCTGTCCTCCGGCGCGAGCCAGCTCTCCAGCTCCGAGGCGTCCGCGCAGCACAGGCGCAGATTGGGCACTTCCCCTTCGCCATATACCTGCTCCACCTCCCGTGCGCCCACGGCGAGGATCTTGCGCACCTCGTCGATGGCCAGCAGGCGCACGTTCGGGTCGGCATGGGCGATGCGGGCCGTCTGCACGCATTTGCCGCAGCCTACCTCCAGATGCAGAGGCATGCCGCGCAGCTCCTCCGGAAAGGCATCCTTCCAGCGGCCCCTGTATTGCGAAGCGTTCTCAATAAAAAACGGGCTGACGGCCAGTTCCGCCTCGGCCCATGGCTTTTTGCGCAGTCGCACGGTCAGTGTTCTCCTTCTTCTTGCTCAGCCGCCTGCTTTGCGGCCTTTTCCTTTTTGTTGATGTAATACAGAACGCCCATGCCGCCGACAGTGGAAACGCCCCACAGCAGCAGGCCCAGGTCCATCTGCTTTGCCAGCATCAGCACCAGCCCAAGGGCGTACATCACCGTCAGCACGAGGCATATGATCGTCCTTATGTTCATTTTCCCCTTCATCTTTGCACAGTCCTCCGTCTATACGTTCTCTATATAATACTCCATTTGCCGCTTCGGCGCAACGGAAAAACGGCAAACCTTTCGCCTCCGGGCCTCATTTTCTTTTCTTTGCTTGCTTTTTCCCCCGCAAACGTGTACAATCCTTCTCAACGGTCTGCGGTGCAAAAAAACAGCCTCCGGAAGATCGCAATCCAACCCCAAGCAAGGGAACGGTTGCGGTTCCCGAAAGGATGTGTTTTTTCATGGCAGATCAAAATCGTTTTGGCGCGTTTCTGAAGCGGAAAGGCATCGTTCTCTCCGCAAAGCGCTATCTGGTGGACGCGCTCGGCTCCATGGCGATGGGCCTGTTCGCCTCTTTGCTCATCGGCACCATCTTCGATACCCTCGCAGGCAGGCTCGGCTGGCAGTGGCTCGACGCGATCGCGGGCTATTGCAGCGCCGCAGCGGGCCCGGCCATCGCCTGCGCTATCGGCTCCACCCTCGGTGCAAACGGCCTCGTGCTCTTCTCGCTGTGCGCGGTGGGCGCGGGCTCCTATGCGCTGGGCGGCCCGCTGGGCACGTTTGTCGCGGCCATCATCGCCGCCGAGCTCGGCAAGCTCGTCTCCAAGGAAACCAAGATCGATATCCTCGTCACCCCCACCGTCACCATCGTCTCCGGCCTTCTGGTCGGCATGCTGCTCGGCCCCGGCGTGAACGCCATCATGACCGGCTTTGGCAATCTCATCATGCATGCCACCGAGCTGCAGCCCTTCTGGATGGGCATCCTCGTCTCCGTGATCGTGGGCGTCACGCTCACTCTGCCCATCAGCTCCGCCGCCATCTGCGCCTCTCTGGGGCTCATCGGGCTGGCGGGCGGCGCGGCGACCGCCGGCTGCTGCGCGCAGATGGTCGGCTTCGCCGTGATGAGCTTCCGCGAAAACCGCTGGGGCGGCCTCGTGGCGCAGGGGCTGGGCACGAGCATGCTGCAGATGGGCAATATCGTGCGCAACCCGCGCATCTGGATCCCCCCGACGCTCGCAGCCGCCGTCACCGGTCCGCTTGCCACCTGCCTGTTCAAAATGGAAAACGGCACGGCCGTGGCCTCCGGCATGGGCACCTGCGGCCTCGTCGGGCCCATCGGCGTCATGGCTGCGGAAAACTTCGGCGGCGCGATGAGCTGGGTCGGCATGCTCCTCGTCTGCTTTGTCCTGCCCGCCGTGCTCACATGGCTCTTTGGCGAACTGCTGCGCAGGATCGGCTGGATCAAGCCGGGCGACCTCAAGCTGGACCTGTAAACAAAACGCGTCCCCTTCCGAAATTCCGGAAGGGGATCTTTTTATGCCAGTATGTCGTCCCGCAGCATGCGCCCGGTCTGCGCAAGCAGCGCAAGCAGCGGCT
Organism: Eubacteriales bacterium; assembly: GCA_030528845.1. Next base: position 9,394 of record JAUMYC010000040.1, on the reverse strand, counting down.
GCGTGAGGCGGCGGTCGTACCGTCTGAAGATGCCGAAGGTCTCAAAGCTCAGATCGCCCGCGTAGCCGCTCTCCCGCAGCGCGGCGCACACGCGCGGCCAGTCCGTCACGCCCATGAACGGAAATACATGCTCGTCGTCCCGCCCGTCGTTGTCGTGCACATGCAGACAGCGGATGCACCCGCCCAGCGCGCGGATGTACTCGGCGGGGTCCATGCCCATGACGGTCGCGTGGCCGATATCCAGACAAAAGCCAAAGAGCGCTTTGCCCGCCCGCTCGTTGAGCGCGTCGACATAGGCCAGCGCCTCGCGCGGCTCCATGCACGGGCCGGTGAGCAGCCGGCCGTCCCTGCCGTCGATCATCAGGTTTTCCAGACAGCAGACCACGCCCGTTTCCTCCAGCGCGGGGATCAGGCGCGCGTACCACTGCAGGTTATAGGCGAATTCGTCCGCCTGCGAGCAGCCCGGCTGCTCGCGCACGGGGCGCGGATGCACCACGAGATACGGGCAGCCGAGCTCCCCGCAGATGCGCACAGCCTGCTCCGTCGCCCGCAGCACGGCCTCGTTGTCCGTCTCGGAAAAGGGCGTATAGGGAAACGGCGCGTGCGCCTGCACGATCTTTACGCCGTACTTCTGCATCGCCGCGCGCACGGGCGCGCAGAATTCCTGCAAGGACGCCGACGTATGGTCGAAAAACAAATTGAGATCCACGCCTTCAAACCCGGCCTCTGCGGCCAGCCGGAAGGTCTCCTCCAGCGTATTGGCCCCGAGCAATCCCCCGGTCTGCACCGACAGCTTCATTATGCAACCTCCGCAGAACGGGGCGTTCCCGAAAGGAACGCCCCGCTTTTTTCCGTCCGATCAGACGTTGTTCTTGAGATATTCGTAGTCTTCCTTCACGCAGGCGAAGATTTCGTCGAGATAATCCCACTCGCGCTCCACGATGTAGGCCTTGGCGCCCTGCGCATCGGCGACTTCCTTGACCTTCTTCCAATCAAAGATGCCCTTGCCGGTGGGCACGTTCATGCGCTGACGGTCGGCCATGATCTGCTTCTGCTCCTCGGTGAAGACCGGGCGGCCGTTTTCGTCGCGCGCGACCTTGGACATGTCGATGGGATGCTCCACGCCCACGACCTTGCCGGCTTCCTTGGCATGGATCAGCTCAAAGCGGCCCGCGTGCTTCTGGATGAAGGAGGCGGCGTCCACGCCGGCGGTCTCGCACCAGCCCACGTCCAGCTCGAAGACGACGTTGGCCGGGTCGGTGTTGTCGATCAGGTGCTCAAGCAGGTACTTTCCGCCGTCCACGGCGAATTCCTGCGTATGGTTGTGGTAGCCGTACTTCAGGCCATATTTGGCGCATTCCTTGCCGATCTCATTGAGCTTCTCGGCGGTGCGCAGCGCCTCTTCCATATTGGTGAAGCGGGCGGACGGGCAGATGATGTAGCGGCCGCCGATCTCCGCCATGTAGGGGATGTCGGCCACGGCCTTGTCCAGGCCCACATGAGAGGAGATGGGATCGAGGTTCAGCTCGGCCAGCAGCTTTTTCATCTCGGCGGGGTTCAGTCCGCCGTAGCTGATGGCGTATTCGATGCCGTTGTAGCCGATCTCGGAGAGCTTTTTCAGCGAGCCGACGTAGTCTTTGAGGAGCGGATCGCGCACGGAATAGATCTGAATGTACACCTTATCCATTTTTCGTTTCTCCTTTCCTGTATCACAAAGGGGCTTTGGCCCCGATGTATCACTTGCCCTTCGCCTTGTCCTGACGGATCAGGATGCGCAGCGCCTCGACGGCGGTGCGGATGGCGTCCTCGGTGTCGTGCACCTTCGGGTTTTCCATGCCCAGCCGCTCGCGCTCCTGATTATGCACGCACAGCAGCGCAGTGCCCGAACGGCAGCCGAGCGTGGCCGCGACGACATACAGCGCCGCGCTCTCCATTTCGCTGGCCAGACAGCCGCCCTTGATCCACGCGTTCCATTTGGGGATCAACTCATAGGAGACCGGCTGCCTCTCCGGCGCATGCTGGCCGTAGAAGCTGTCCTTGCATTCCACAACGCCTGTGTGATGCCGCAGGCCGAGGTTCTTCGCCGCCTGCACCAGCGCGCTCGTCACTTCGAAATCGGCAACTGCCGGGAATTCGATGGGCATGTATTCGCGGCTCGTGCCTTCCATGCGGATGGCGCCCGTAGCGATGATCACGTCGCCGCCCATGCAGGGGATCTGCATGCCGCCGCAGGTGCCCACGCGCAGAAACGTGTCCGCGCCGATCATCTTGAGCTCTTCCACCGCAATGGAAGCGGAAGGCCCGCCGATGCCCGTGGAGGTGACGGAGACCTTCTCTCCCTCCAGCGTGCCGGTGTAGGTGGTATATTCACGGTTGGACGTTACAAAATGGCAGTCGTCAAAATGCTTTGCGATCTTCTCGCAGCGGCCCGGATCTCCCGGCAGGATGACATAGCGGCCCACGTCGCCCTGTTTCATGTTGATGTGATACATGACCTCGTTGTTGTTCAGCATGGCGTTCTTCCCTCCCTGCTCGCGCCCGAAAAGGGGCTTCTTCCCGCATTATAACACCCCTTTGCGTTCCGGGCAATGCATTTTTGCCGCGCACCAAAACCCACGCCCCGCCATACCATGCAGCGTGGGCAGGAGCCCGCAAGAAATTCCACAGGGAGGAATGTTCATGTCGTTCTACAGCTACAAAAATTCGGACGGCAGCTGCGCCTGTCCCGGAACGATGAATTGCGGCAATGCGATCAACGGGCTGAGCGAGCGCATCTGCGTGCAGGTGAAAAACGTATACGATTCCTGCATCTCGCAGGAGCAGCTCTCCGACAGGACCATCACCGTGAGCAACATCGTGCCCATCGTCAACCCCGGCTGCGCCAACGGCCTGCCCGGCAACGCGAACGTGCCCTGCCGCTGCAATTGCTCCGGCAACGCCTGCAACTGCAACTGCCGCTCCTGTAACGCGCCCATCAGCCATGAGCAGGCCGTAGAAAACGCGGAAAGCAGCCCCTGCCCGCTGCCCACGCCCGTGGGCAACTGGACCTTTGAAAGCTGCCGCAGCTCCACTACCCGTGGCGAGATCACCGACCTGACCATCGACCGCCTGTGCGACAGGCCGCAGTTTGCACGCGTGCGCGCCAACATCGCCGTGCCCATCGACGTGCTCTTTATCGACGCGCGCTGTCAGGAATGGATGGGGCAGGCGACGATCACCGTCGCAAAGGATGTTCTGCTGGCCATCCCGGACGAATCCATCGTCCCCTTCACGCTCGAAAGCCTCGTCAGCGCGATCTGCGTGTCCGGCTCTTACATCGGCGACTGCCAGTTCAAGATCGACATCTGCGTGACCATCGTGCTCAAGATCCTGGCCGAGGTGGAGGTGATGATCCCCTCCTACGGCTTCTGCCAGATCCCGCCGAGCGAGGAATTCTCCGAAAACGTGTGCGACGAATTCTTCTCTCTGCCGCTCTTCCCGCAATCGACCGCCACCGCAGCGACGGCCAATGCAGCCTCCGGCAGCACGGCGACGGCGGGCTGCGGCTGCGGCTGCGCGAGCCTGCTGGGCACGGGCGCGGGCTGCAGCACCTGCTCCTCCTGCGGCACCACCTGCGGCGGCAGCTGCGCCACCTGCCCGCGCTGCGGCTCCACCATGACCGCCAGCTCCTGACGGAGCGCCCGTTCCCGTCCCGACCGACAGGGCCTCCCGCCCGCACGCGCGGGCGACAGCGGCCGCGGCGGAACGGTCGATATAGCGCCGGCAAAGCCTCAAACAGCCTCTTTACAAACGCAGGCCGGCGCATCTGCATATGTTTTCTCCAGCAGCCCCCTCCCGCCGCAAACGGGAAGGGGTTTTTTGTGCTATAATCTTTCCATAAGGCTTCCAAGCAAAAGAAAGGACGGTACGAACTATGAAACTGGTGTGGGATCTTGCGCCGACCCCCGGCAACGCGCGCAACAGCGAGGGCTCCTTCCTCCGGCTGGACGACGGGCGCATCCTCTTTGCCTACAGCCGCTTCAGCGGCGACAACTGGCACGACGAGATGCCCAGCGACATCGTGGCGGTCTGCTCCTGCGACGAGGGCGAGAGCTGGTCCGAGCCGCGCGTGGTGGCGAGCGCACAGGAGTTCGGCGTGCGCAACATCATGAGCGTTTCCGTGATCCGGCTGAACGACGGCGCCGTGGCCGTGTATTTCCTGATCAAGGAAAACGACGGCAGCTCCACCATCGGCCGCGCCCTGACGCGCGACGGCGAGAGTTTCTGCGCGCAGCGGTGCGAGTGCAATTTCGCCTCGGCCTATTATGTCTTTAACAACGACCGCTTCGAGCGGCTGCGCGACGGGCGCATCGCAGTGCCGGCCGCGCGCGGCGTACACGACCTGCGCGTGGGCTACGATCCGCTCTCGGTCAGCCTGCTGCTCGTCTCCGAGGACGACGGCCGCAGCTTCCGCGCCCTGCCCGCGCGCCTGACGCTCCCCTGTCTCCGGCCCGGCGACGTGGGCATGCAGGAGCCGGGCATCCGGGAGATGAGCGACGGCACGATCTGGCTCTGGGCGCGCACGAGCGCGGGCTGCCAATACGAATGCTTCTCGCGCGACGGCCTGAACAGCTTCACGCCGCCCCAGCCGAGCATCTTCACCTCGCCCACCTCTCCTTTGGAGATCGCCGAGGATCCGGCAAGCGGCGCGCTCTACGCCGCCTACAACCCCGTGCCCGTCTATAACGGGCGCAAAAATTCGCCCGCAGGCTGGGGGCGCACTCCCCTCGTGCTGCGCAAGAGCTGCGACGAGGGGCGCACATGGGGCCCGCTCAACGTCGTGGAGGACGACGAAGACCGCGGCTTTTGCTATCCGGCAATGTTCTTCACGGCGGACGGCGCGCTGCTGTGCGCCTATTGCCGCGGCGGCAGCGAGGACAAGGCCTGTCTCGCACGGCTGGGCATGATGAAGATCCCGCTCGAGGAGATCCAATGACATGTCTGCCTCGATCTCCTCGGTATCATGAAATCCCCTCGCCGAGATCCGGTAATAGGCTCACTTATCCACATAGGCATCATGCAGCCCTCTCAGATATCCGGTAAATCAAAAAGCATCCCGAAAGCTACTCCGCTTCCGGGATGCTCTGTTCACATTCCCAAAGACCAAGTCTCCCCTTAGCCCGCACCGGCAAAACCGGGCGCACATCTTCCAGTATCCATGCATATCTCCCCGGTGAATAATCTCCGCAAAGATATTCGATCGGGCTTTCCTCGCGCAGGTGCGCGGCAAACTCCTCGTCGATCAGCACGCAATCAGCCAGTCTGCACCGGCACAGGATAAAACCCTGTCTGCACGGCGCGTTCAGCAGTTCAGAGAGCGCGCGTTCCCTCTCCGTTTTGCCGACAGGTGAAAGCGAAGCATGGATCAAAAGTTCGCCGCGGTAATTCGTCCGCCAGCTGCGCGTCTCCATCTTCTTGATTCCCTGCGCAACAAGGCTCGCCCACGGTTCCTTCAAAGAGAGTGCTTTCAAACAATCAGGCCTTCTTTTTGATCTTCTCACCGCATTTGCCGCAGGTGACGGTCACCTCGCCCACGCCGCGCGGCAGCTTGAGGCGGCTTTTGCACTTGGGGCAGGTGAAATATTTATACTGCTTGGAATTCTTCATGCGCACGGTGAACTGCTTGCATTCGGTGCGCAGCTTGTTCCAGAGCTGCTCGAATTTCTCGTTCTCGCGATAGCGCGCGGACATATTGCGGCTGAACATGCGGAAGATCGCATAGCCGTACATCACCCAGACCAGCAGGTTGACCAGCGGGATGCCGAAGAACATATTGAGCAGCATGATGGCGATCGCGCCGTAGAGCAGCACGCGGTTGAGCTTGTCTGCGCCGCCGTAGCGCCCCTGCATGAAGCGAATGAAATTGTACTTGAATTTATCCCAGAAAGACATCGTGTTTCATCCTTTCCTGTTTCCGCTGCAGTCGATTGTATCCTTGAACAGCACTTCTGTCAACGCTCTTTTCCTCTTTTTCACCCGGCGTGCGCAAATTGTGCGCCCTGCGCCCCGCGCGCCATATTTGCTTCATAAACTTCGCTCGAAAAAAACATACGGCACGGCGGCAAATGCAAAGGATTTAACGATAGAGGGGCTTGTAAAAAGGGTGGGAGGGTGTTATAATATCTTCTGCTGTGATATCAGCTTTGACCGAAGGAGGTGTAAGGTATGGGCAAGTTCTGTGAGGTGTGCAATAAGGGCGTCATGTCCGGCAACAACGTCAGCCATGCTAACAACAAGACCAGGCGTATTTGGGCTCCCAATGTCCAGAACGTTCGCGTGATCGTCAACGGCACGCCCAAGCGCATGTCCGTTTGCACCCGTTGCCTGCGGAGCGGCAAAGTCGAGCGCGCCATCTGATAACGCGCTTTGGCCCTATTCCCCAGGTTGCGGCTCGCTGCAACGAAATTCGAATCCGAATAAAAGAACCGGCAGAATTCGTTCTGCCGGCTTTTTTATGCCCTTTTTCCTTTGCGCAGGCCGCCGTGCTCCCTCAGCGGTCCAGCCGCAGCAGCACAAAGCCCGCAAAGATCAGCGCGCAGCCCAGCAGCCCCACCCAGAATTTCACCGGCAGCGAAAACGCGAGCAGGAGCGCACCGGCGGCGATGAGCAGCAGCCCGCCCGCTCCCCTCTTCCCGATACATCCGCGCACACGCAACACCTCCCCCTGCAGCATATGCGCCATGCGCCCGGGCGGTGCCGCGGCGCGCCTCCTTGCGCTCGTTCACCGCCGGATGTGAGGCTCGAGCTGGCCGAGGGATTGTCAACCCCTCCGCCCCTGCGGGGCACCTCCCCTTACACAGGGGAGGCTTTGGTACGATGCAAACCGCATAACACGCACTGCACCAGACATTGAAGTTTGCTCTATGCCAACAGCTTTCCTAAAAAAAGGCTCCCTTGTGCAAAGGGAGCTGTCAGCGAAGCTGACTGAGGGATTGTCAACCCCTCCGCCTCCACGGGGCACCTCCCCTTGCACAGGGGAGGCTTTGCTGTTTACCGATCTATTCCACATAAGAACAGAGACAGCAAATCACTGTCTCTGTAGCTTTTTATCGTCGCTTCAATCAGCCGTTCGCGCTGAGTTCCTTGAGCGTGCGCACGAAGGCGGTCCTGTCCTGCGCGGCGAAGAAGGACGTGCCCGTGACCAGCACGTCTGCGCCGGATTCGATGCACCTATGCGCGTTCTCCAGCGTGACGCCGCCGTCCACCTCGATGAGCGCCTTGCTGCCGATGGAATCGAGCATGCGGCGGATCACGGAGATCTTGTCGATGCACAGCGGGTTGAGCTTCTGCCCGCCAAAGCCGGGACGCACCATCATGACCACGACCATGTCCACCAGCTCCAGCACATATTCCAGGCAGGAAGGATCCGTGCCCGGGTTGAGCACCACGCCGGCCATGCAGCCCTGCTCGCGGATCTTCCTGAGCGTGGTATCCAGATAGAGACAGGCTTCCGCATGCACGGAGATGGAATTGGCGCCCACGGCGGCAAACTGTTCGATGTAGCTGTCTGCGTCGGCGATCATCAGATGCGCATCGCAGAAGATGCCCGTGCCCGCGCAGGCCTTGAGGATGTCCGGCCCAAAGCTGATATTGGGCACAAAGCGCCCGTCCATCACATCAAAATGAAGCCACTCCGCCCCACTTTCCCTGACCGTGGCGATCTCTTCTCCGATGCGGAGCATATCCGCAGCCAGCAGAGACGGTGCAACCTTAATCATAGCGTTCCCTCCAACGTATCTTCATATCTTCATACAGCCTCTGGTATCTCTCGTGACGGAGCGGATCGATCTCCCCACGGGCGACGGCGTCGCGCACGGGGCAGTCCGGCTCGTAGAGATGCACGCAGCCGATAAAGCGGCATTTGTTTTCATACGGGGCGTATTCCGGGTAATAGCCGCGCAGCTCGTCTGGATCCATCAGGGGCAGATCGAGCAGGCTGAAGCCGGGCGTGTCCAGCGCCATGCCCCCGCCCGGAACGGGCTTGAGTTCGCAGGAGCGCGTCGTATTCTTCCCGCGCTCGATGCGCTCGGAGATATCGCCGACCTCCTGCGAAAAGCCGTACAGCGCGTTCATGAGCGAGCTCTTGCCCACGCCGGACTGGCCCCCGAAGGCGTGGATGGAGCCGGCGAGATAGCCCCGCAGCTCGTCCACTCCCTCGCCCGTATGCGCGGAGACGGCAAAGCAGCGCGCCTGCGCCTGCGCATATTGGCGGATGATCCTCTGCGCGCCGTCCGCGTCCGTGTCCGACTTGTTGACGACGAGCACGGGCTCGATGGAGCGCATACGCGCGAAGATGAGCAGCCTGTCTGCAAGGAGCAGATCGGCCTGCGGCACCGAGGCCGAAAACACCGCGCAGAGCTTGTCGATATTGGCGACCGCCGGGCGGATGAGCTCGTTTCTGCGCGGCTCGATCGCCTCCAGCCAGCCGTCCTCTTCGCCCTTGCCGGGGGTGAACTGCACGATATCTCCCACCAGCGGCTTGAGCTTTTTATGGCGCAGCTTGCTCTGCGCGCGCAGCAGGAAGATCTCTCCCTGCGCATACACGCTGTACAGGCCGCCGACGCCGCTTAATACCCTTCCCTGCAACTTCTCTGCCTCCATATGCTGCGAATCATCTGAATTCCAGTTCCTTTTGCATGATCAGCTCGCCGCCGATAAACACGCTGAGCATGTGCGTGCCCTGTTCGCGGCTGAGCAAGGTCAGATCGAGCGTATGCTCGCCTTGCGGCGTCTGCTCGCGGTAGACCGTGCGTTCGCCGTCGGCGTCCTGCAGCGTCATGCGCACTTCGGACTGCTCCGTCGTCACTTCCAGCCGGACGCGCACGTTGCAGCGCCATGCCGTGTTCGGATCGAGCCTGCACACAGTCAGATTGACCTTTTCGCCGGAGAGCGTCTGCCTCCCGGCGGAGACAGACTGGCTGACGACCGTGTCCGGCGCGACGGAGCCGATGACGTCTGTGATCTCGCCCACCTCAAAGCCGTTGAGCTCCAGCAGCACGCGCGCGTTTTCGAGGGTCTCCCCCTCGCAGTCCGGCATGGCGGCGCTCTGGCCGCTCACGACCAGCGCGATCTCGCTGCCCTCGGAGACATAGCCGCCCGCTTCCGGCGCCTGCCCGAGCACCGTGCCGGGCTCCTCCAGCGAGAGCACATATTCCACCGCGCCCTCCCTTAGGCCGTATTCGGCCAGCTTCTGCTGCGCCTCGTGGATCTCCATCCCCGTGAGCGTGGGCACATAGGAAGAATGCGCGCCCGTGCTCACATAGAGCGTGAGCCGGCCGTCTTTGTCCATGCGCTCGCCCTCGCCGGGATATTGCCCGATGACCGTGCCCACCGGGGTGTCGCCCTCGGGCGTTTC
>JAUMYC010000234.1 GCA_030528845.1 Eubacteriales bacterium | reverse complement strand
TTTTCCTCGCAGGCCGACTATGCGCAAGACCCCGCCGCTCTTCTGGCGATGGAGTCCGGACTGCCCGTGCTCTCCATCACCACGCAAAACGGCGAGCTGCCCGGCGAGGAGGATGCGAAAGCCACGCTGACCCTGTATGAGCCGCACGGCGGCCGACTGCAGACCGTGACGACCCCCATTGAGATCAACGAGCGCGGCAACACCAGCCGCCGCTTTCCAAAAAAGAGCTATCGTGTTAAAATAACAGATGCATACGGCGAAAAGGACGACCTATCCATCGCAGGGCTGCGCAGCGACGACGACTGGATCCTCAACCCAATGTACACGGACACCTCCAAGATCCGCGAAGCGCTGGCCTACGGCCTGTGGGAGGAAATGAATTCCTCCGGCGTCTGCGCCGCCAGCACGCGCGTGGCTTACGGCGAGGTCTTCCTCAACGGAGAATACTGGGGGCTGTACGGCATTCAGGAGCGCGTCGACCGCAAGCAGGTGGACGCGGACAAGCGCTCGGGCATCCTGTACAAGATCATCGCCAACGACCGGCCCACGCAGGAGGAGCTGCTCGCCTGTGAAAGCGACGAGCTCTGCCGCGGGATCGAGCTGAGCTATGCCGGCGCGGGCGTGGACGATCCGTGGGAGCCCGCCGCCGCTTACATGGCGCTGCTCAGCGGAGAGACCTCCGCCCTGCACGCATCGCTTTCTCTGGAAAACACCATCGATTACGGGCTGTGGGCCATGCTCTGTCAGGCGCACGACTGCCACTTCAAAAATCAATTTCTGCACTGTGTATACGGGCCGCGCGGCTACACGATGTATAAAATTCCGTGGGATCTGAACAACACCTTCGGAGACATCTGGCAAAACGACGCCCCGGAGACCAATCACACCGCCTTCCACTTCGGCTCTCTCGTGCTCGACGGCGCGTTCGAGGTGCTGCTGGAGGCGAACGACCCGCAGATCAACGCGGCCATCCAGCGCCGCTGGGAAGAGCTGCGCGAGGGCATCGTCACGGAGGACGGCCTGATCGAACGGGCGTATGCGCTCTATCTTCCTCTCACAGAGGCGATCGAGCGCGACAGCCGGCGCTGGCCGGAGAGCGGCATGGGCAACGGCAACGCCGTGAACATACGCGATATAGAAAGCTATTTCCGCGAGATCCTGCCCCGGATGGATGCGTTCATCGAAGGGCTGGATGCGCGGGAATGACCCAGGAGGGAAATACAAATGGCAAAAATCTGGATCGTGGAGGATGATCCCAAGATCGCCCTGCTGATCGAAATGACTGTTCGCAAGGCCGGACACGAAGCGCTGAAGCTGCCGGACGCGGCAGAGCTGGAGCGCGCGCTGAAAAAAGAAGCGCTGCCGGATCTGCTCCTGCTGGACCTGATGCTGCGGGAAAAGAACGGCTTTGTCGTCATGCGCGAATGGAAAGAGCGCGCCGCGACGCGCGCCGTGCCGGTGATCATCATCTCCGCGCGCAGCGCCGAGCACGACAAGGTGATGGGGCTGGAGCTGGGCGCGGAGGATTACATCACCAAGCCCTTTGGCGTGCGCGAATTGCAGGCGCGGATCCAGACCGTGCTGCGGCGCCTGCCCTCCGAGCCGGAAACCATCGCCATCGGCCCTCTGACGCTCATCCCCGAAACGCGCGACGCCGCCATCAACGGGGCGCGGATCGACCTGACGCAAAAGGAATTCGAGCTGCTTTTATTTTTGGCGCGCCATACAGGCACGACCGTCACCCGCGGCATGCTGCTCAGGGAAGTCTGGGGCTATGCGACGGAAGAGGACAGCTCGCGCACGGTGGATTCGCACATCAAGACCCTGCGCCTGAAGCTGGGCGACACGGCCGGGGAGCCGAAGTTCATTCAGACCGTGCGCGGCACGGGATATCGCCTGATCTGCGGTGATCCCGTATGAAAAAGCAGCTTCGTCGCCTCTACTGGATCGGCGTGTGCTGCACGCTGTGCGTAACGATGGCGGCCATGGGCCTACTGGTCGTGTTTCGCATCAGCGATATGAGCGCCAGCCTGCGCTCCGTGCTCGAAACAGCCTCCGCCTGGACGATGGAGGTAAACAGCGACCTGCAGACCCACGCCGACCACATCGCCTCCGTCTCCCCGCCCATCCGCGTGACCTTCCTGATGGATTCGGGGCTCGTACTGGCGGACAGCGAGGAAGACGCCGCCCTCATGGAAAACCACCTTCGCCGCCCGGAGATCCAGCGCGCGCTGAAAGAGCCCCTCGGCGAGAGCCTGCGTCTTTCCGATACGCAGTCCATCTTCATGCTCTATACGGCCAAGCGCATCTCGCCGAACCTCATCCTGCGGCTGGGCTATCCCATCGAGATCATCACGCATGCGCTGCTGTTTTACTGCATCGGCTTTGTTCTGCTCTTTGCCATCCTCAACGCGGTGCTGCGCTTTGCGCTGATGCGCTTTTCCTCGTCCCTCCAGAAGCAGATGGACGATATCCGCCGTGCGCTTGAAGGCGACTCCTCCAAGCCCAAGGCCGTGTTCCCCGAGCTGCAGCCCGCGCTGGACAACATCGCATACCTTGCCGGCCGCCTCAACAGTGATCTGGCCGAGGTCAACCGCACGCTCAGCCTGCGCAACGAGTTTGTCGCCAACGCCTCGCACGAGCTGCGCAGCCCGCTCACGTCCGTCATGGGCTTTGCGGAGATGCTGGACGAAGGTCTGGCGGAAACTCCCGAGGAGCGGGCGCTGTGCGTGCAGACGATCCGCAGCGAATGCCGGCGCATGCTCGACGTCGTGGAAGACGTGCTGCTGCTCTCCCGCGCGGAGCGTCAGCAGGAGCTCGTCTTTTCACAGGTCTGCGTGGAGAAGGTCGCCGAGGAGATCTGCCGCTCCCTCTCTCCGCAGGCGGCGCAGAAGAACATCTCCCTCTCCGTCGAAGGCACGATGCAGCTGCGGGCGGTCGAGAAAGACGTCTGGGAGATTTTGCACAACCTGACCGCGAACGCCATCCGCTACGGAAAAAACGGAGGATATGCAAAGATCCTTTTGAGCGAGAGAGCCATCTGCGTGGAGGACGACGGCATCGGCATCGCCCGGGAACACCTTCCGCATCTTTTCGAGCAGTTCTATCGCGTGGATCAGTCCCGCGATCCTTCCGTGCGCGGCACCGGGCTCGGGCTGTCCATCGTGCGCACGCTGGCCGAGAGAAACGGCGGCTGCGCGCAGGTCGAAAGCGAACCGGGCAAGGGCAGCCGCTTTACGGTGTATTTCGGCAAGGAGGGAGCGTCTGCATGAAAAGGATCCTTTCGCTCCTGTTGATCCTGCTGCTCGCGCTCTCTCCCGCCCGGGCCGAATACTGGACCGACCTGACAGACCGCCCTGTGGTGTGCTGTGAGGATCGCCCGGGCTGCCACGTTCTGCAGACCGTGATGATGGGCAGCTTTGCGCAGTTTGACCCGGACGACAGCCTGAGCGTCCGCGTATTCTCCGCGGCGCTGCCGCGACTGCTTGCCGTAGAGGAGGATGATTTCC
>JAUMYC010000233.1 GCA_030528845.1 Eubacteriales bacterium | reverse complement strand
CTCAGGGACATGTTCCGCCGCTGCGAGATCTGGCAGGCGCATGTGCACCCCGGCTGCTGGCCGGACTGCGACATGCTCCCCCTGGGCAGGATCGGCATGGGCTGGCGACAAGGCCGCATGACCAACTTCACCCGCGAGGAGCAGCGCACCATGATGACGCTCTGGTGCATCTTCCGCGCGCCGTTGATGATGGGCGGCGAAATGCGTGAAAATGACGAATGGACGCTGGGGCTGCTCACCAACGGACGCGTGCTGCGCCTGCTCGGACACTCGCACGGCGCAAGGCAGGTCTCCCGCGATGCGGCGCACGCCGCGTGGCACTCCTTCGACGAGGACGGCAGCGAATATCTCGCGCTGTTCAACCTCTCCGACGAGCCGGCGGAAGTCGGCGTGTCGGACGAAGTCTGGACGAAAACGCCCGTATCCATCTGCGAGCTCTGGGGCCGGGACGAGCTGGTGAAGGACTGCACGAGCGCCGTCATTCCCGCGCACGGAGCCGTGCTCATCCGCGCCGAATTCATCTGATCCGCTCCAAAAACGCACAAAAAAGAGAACCGCCGCGGCGGTTCTCTTTTTTTCTACGCGAGCGCCTTTTTCGCTCCGAAGATGCTCCGCGCCTGCTCCGCGCACAGGCACAGGGCGAGGACAGTGGAGAGGATATCCGTGACCGGATAGGCGAGGATGATGCCGTCCATGCCGAAAAAATGCCGCAGCAGGAACAGCGCCGGGACGAGGATGCCGATATGCCGGCCCACGCCCGCGATCAGCGAACGCAGCGCCTTGCCCGTCGCGCTCAGGAGCATCAGGCAGCTCATGTTCAGCGCGAGCAGCGGCGCGCCGATGGCGAAATAGCGGATCATCTTCGTGCCTGCCCAGATGACGGTCGCATCCTCGGTAAACAGGCGCATATACGGCTCCGGCAGCAGCAAAAAGACCGCCGCGGCCGCAAGGCACACGCCCGTGCCGATCAGCAGCGACACGCCCAGCGCCCGTTTCAGGCGGGGGAGCTCCCGCGCCGCATAGTTATAGCCGACGAGCGGCTGCAGGCTGAAGGAAATGGCCCATACGAGCGAACAGAGGAAGGTGTAGAGCTTGGAACCGACGGAGACCGCGGCGACGACCCCGTTTCCATAGCCTGCGGCCAGCGCAAAGGAAAACGCGACGATCAGCGATTCCAGAACGGAGGTTGCGCAGGAGGAGAGCGAGAGCGACATCATCTTCTTTGCCGTCTCCCTGCCGGGGTTTGCCTCCCGCAGGCTGAATTCCCTGCGGGCGGCGATCGCGCCGTAGACGCAGGTGGACAGGCTCGCCAGCACCGTCGCGGCGGCTGCGCCCGTCACGCCCATATCAAAGCCAAGGATGAAGAGCGGATCGAGCAGGATATTGACGACGATGCCCAGAGCGCTGCCGATGCCGGCAAGCTGTGCCTTACCCTGCGCACGCAGCACAGAAAGCATCGCTCCGCCGGTCGAAAAGACCATTCCGTACAGGATGATCTTCAGATATTCCGTCGCGTGCTCCAGAACGGCGCCCTGCGCGCCCATAAGCCCGAGCGCGGGCCGCAGAAACACGAGCCCCAGCGGCGTGACCAGCGCAGAAAGGAGGAGAGTGCCGAAGACGCCGAAGGACGCCGCGCGCCTTGCGCCCTGCCTGTCTCCCGCGCCCATTTTCAGCGAGATCACCTGCGGCATGCCCGCGCTGATCAAGCTCGGCAGCGTGCCGTAGAGCCACATCAGCGGCATAGAAAGGCTCAGCGCCGAGAGCTGCTCCGTGTCGCGCAGAAGGCCGATGAAAAACGTGTCCGTGAAATTATAGATCATGGAGATCATACTCGTGAGCACTGCCGGCAGCATCAGCTTCCCTACGGCCCTGCCGACCTTCTCCCGCGCAAGCAAATATTCTCCCTTTTGCATCCGCAATTCCCTCCCGTCCTGTTTTTTCCCGGGCAGCATTATGATACAATACAAAGCGTAAAAAGACATCCGACTGATTTCCGTCAAATGTCTTTTATCCTGCATTTGTCTCTTTCTCTGTCGGAGATCAACGATATCTTAACAGGAGGCGCAGCACATGAAACAGGACAGGCGCGTGCAGTATACAAAGCGCATGCTCAAGGAGAGCCTGCTCTCCCTTCTGAAGGAAAAACCCGTCGAAAAGATCACAGTGAAGGAATTATGCGAGCGGGCGGACGTGAACCGTTCCACTTTCTATGTGCATTACGGCTCGCCGCAGCAGCTGCTCAATTCCATTTTAGACGAAATGTACGCCGATATCTCCGCAAAGCCGCAGGATTTTTCCAGCATCCGTCAGTTTATGCTGGAGATCTGCAAATGCCTGCTGGAATACCGGGATCTGCTGCAGATCATCTCGGAATCGGGCGATTTCCTCGCGCTGATGTTTCGACTCGTCGGCATCTGGGAGGAGAGCTTTATGAGCATCATGCGGCAAAACGGCCTCGAAGGCGAAAAAGCCGCGCTGCTCTATCGCTACGTCTCCACCGGCGCCACCTTCGTCATCGGCACATGGGTGCTTTCGGAGGAGAACGCCCTCAGGGCGGAAGAATTTTCCGCAGAACTGGAGCAGCTCGTGCTGCGCGGTCTCAGCGCATATTTCCCGAATTCTTAACGGGCTGCCTGTCCCATTTTCCCCTTCTCCTCTGTGTTCTTTGCGGAAAGGAGCTGTTGGCGCATGACCGAACGCAGGGACGAGCTGAGCGCCGCGATGCGCATGTACGCGCGTCTGGTCTTTTCGCTGGCCTATTCGCGCACGCAGAACCACGCGGACGCAGAGGACATCTTTCAGGAGGTCTTCCTGCGGCTTGCGCAGCGCTCCGAGCCGTTCGAAAACGAGGAGCACCGGCGCGCATGGCTCATCCGCGTCACGACGAACCTCTCCATCAACCTCATCGCGAGCGCATGGAGACGGCACGTCACGCTGCGCGAATATCTGCCCGAGAGGCGCGCGCTGCCCGAGCAGGACGCACCGCCCCATGCGCTGGATCTCGCCATGCGCCGCCTCCCCGAAAAGGATCGCGTCGCGCTGTATCTGCGCTATTGCGAAGAAATGTCGGCCGATGAGATCGCACGGCATCTGCAGATCAGCCTCGCCGCCGCGCGCAAGCGCATCACGCGGGCAAAGAAGCGGCTGGAAGTCCTTCTCAAAGAAGCGGATAAGGAGGAGAAAATGCAATGACCACTGCGATTTCCGAATTGAAGCAGCGCTATGCCCTGCTCGAGCCCTCGCCCTCCCTGCAGCGCAGAACGAGGGCGATGATGCACGCCGTGCGAAAGCGGCGCGGCTCGAAACGCCACTCCCTGCGCCGCGCGGGCGCATCTGTCGCGATCCTGTGCGTACTGCTGCTGCTCCTTGTGGGAGGGCTGATCGGCACGCGCAGCCTGCCCGCCGATTACACCATGCAGCTGCGCGCAGGAGGGGACGGCGGACGACCGGGCTTCGGCGCGCTGCCGGTCGGTTCGACTCTTTCCGAGCCGATCGAAAACACCCCCTCCGAGCCCGTCGA
>JAUMYC010000232.1 GCA_030528845.1 Eubacteriales bacterium | reverse complement strand
TTTAAGCCACTTCCACCGAGTCCAGGACCTCGGGAGCGATGGCATTCAAGAGGTCGGCGGTTTGCAAAGCCATGGCTTTGCAAAGTGGAAAAAAGAAATGCGCAGGGGAAAGGATTTGTTGTATAATGAGGGGGAACGGAGGTGCGCGGAAAGATGAAGATAGAGACAAGGTGCGGGCTTCTCTGCGGGGAGTGTTCGTTCCGGGAGACGCACGGCTGCGGCGGCTGCATCGCCACGATGGGCCGTCCGTTTCACGGCAGCTGCCCGGTGGCGCAGTGCGCGCAGGAGAAGGGGCTTGTACATTGCGGGCAGTGCCCGGAGATGCCCTGCGCGCTGCTGACGCAGTATTCCTGCGATCCCGTGCATGGCGACAGCCCGCACGGCAGGCGGATCGAGCAGTGCCGCGCGTGGCGCGCGGAGGAAGAAAAGGACGGGGAGGATAAGAAAATGGCGAAATATGAGGATGTCCGGCGCATCAGCCCGGAAGCATACGAATTTATGGTCTCCTTTGACGCGCAGAACACGCCGGACGGGCGTTATGAGCTTGGCGGCGGCGCGTATGTCAACATCACCACCTATACGACCAGAACGCGTGCGGAGAGCTGCTATGAGGCGCACAGGAAGTATATCGACGTGCAGTGGATCCTCTCCGGCGAGGAGATCATCTCGACCGAGCCGCTGGAGACGATGCGCAGGGGCGAATGCCTGCAGCCCTACAACGAGGAAAAGGATATAGAGCTGTACGCCAAAAATTTCGACGGGATGGATCATTATCTGCACGCGGGGAGCTATGCCGTGTTCCCGCCGCAGACCGCGCATATGCCCAATATCTGCGTGGGCGCGCCCTCGCAGGTGCGTAAGGCGGTCGTCAAGGTGCCCGTGCGGGGCGATTGAGCGGGAAGGAGGAGACGCGTGTGGCGAAGGTGAGCGTGGGGGCGACGAACGATTTCTGCCCGCAGTCGCTGTTTCTCTACGGCGTGTATAAGCAGGACGGGAGCCCGAGTTTCGGGCTGTTCTGCTGGTTCAGCTATTGCTGGTTTGAGGAGCTGGGCGCGATGGCCTGCATCGGCGGCGCGAAGCAGACGCTCGAGCGCATCCATGCGACGGGCGTGTTCTCCGCAAACCTCGTGACGGAGCGCCTGCTGCCCTTTGCGGATCATTGCGGCACAATCTCCGGCTATGAGCGGGAGAAGATGAACGTGCCCTACGCATGGGAAAAGGGCGCGGTGCTGGACGTGCCCGTGCTCAGCGAAAGCCCAGTCGTCTTTGAACTGGAGGCGGAGCGGTTCATCCCGCTGCAGGACGGCGCGGAGGTGCTGCTCTGCCGCATCAGAAACGTGCTGCAGGACGAGCTGCTGGCGCAGGAGGGCTTGTCGCCGGAGGAAAAGCTACGGCGCATCGCGCCTGTGAGCACCACCTGCACCACCTACTTCGGCTGGCAGGGCGATGCGATGGGCGCATGGGGCGAGCCCGCCAAGCGCCTGATTTGAGGAAGGGAGAAATGTGCGTATGAAGAGGGCGCAGCAGATGTTGAACACGATCATCGGCGCGTTCACCGGCGTGTTTCTCGGGCATGGCGCGTTTGTCCTTTGGGATCATCGTGCGCATCCGGAGCTTTACGCGGCGAACTCCGCCCCTTGGTATGCGAGCATCCTGCTCTATGGAGCCTGCACGCTCGCGGTGGTCGCCGTCTGCCTTTTGATCAAGGCTGCGCTCAGGCGCAGGGAAAAGAATTGAGCCAAATAAACCAAGCCGCCCTGTGGAAGTCGATCCACGGGGCGGCTTGGTGTTTGTTTGGGGCGCTGGGCCGATCACAGGTCGCAGGCGGTCATGTCCTCCCATGTCTCGCGGCGCACGCCGAGGCGGCATTCGCCGTCCTTGATCAGCACGACGGGCGGCCTGCAGATGCGGTTGTAATTGGAGGCCATGGAATAGTTGTATGCGCCGGTGGTGAGCACGGCGATGATGTCGCCCGTCTCCACGCGGGGCAGGGCGACGTTTTCCTGAATGAGCGCGCCGCTCTCACAGCAGCGGCCCGCGATAGTGATGGGGCTTTCGGGAGCACAGAGCGCCTTGTTGGCCACGAGCACCGTGTAGGCGGAGCCGTAGAGGGCATAGCGCGGGTTGTCGCTCATGCCGCCGTCGATCACGGCGTAGGAGCGGTAGCCTTCGATGGTCTTGACGGGGCCTGCGGTGTACAGGGTGATGCAGGCGTCCGCCACGATGGAGCGGCCGGGCTCCATATGCACGGCGGGCAGCGGCATGGATCGTTCTGCGCACAGGATGCGCAGCTCCTTGGCGATCAGGCCGATGCAGGCGGGGATATCCACATGCGGGTCACTCTCGACATAGCGCACGCCGAAGCCGCCGCCGAGATTGAGCACCTCGGGTGCGTAGCCGTATTCGTCGCGGATATCGGCGGCGAAATCCATCATGATGCGCGCGGCGTCGATAAAGGGGTTCTGGTCGAAGATCTGCGAGCCGATATGGCAGTGGTAGCCGACGATCTCAAGGTTGGGCGTGCGCAGCGCCTCGGCGACGAAGCGCTTGGCCTGCCCCGTTTCGATGGCCATGCCAAACTGGCAGTCGATCTTGCCCGTGTTCACGGCGGCGAAGGTGTGCGGGTCGATGC
Organism: Eubacteriales bacterium; assembly: GCA_030528845.1. Next base: position 904 of record JAUMYC010000232.1, on the reverse strand, counting down.
CGGGGGTAAGGCGCAGCAGCACGCGCTGCACTTTGCCCGCCGCGCCGGAGATCTCGCTCACGCGCTGCAGCTCGGTGGGGTTGTCCACGGCGATCAGGCCGACGCCCTTTTCCACGGCGAAGCGGATTTCTTCGATGGTCTTGTTGTTGCCGTGAAAGCAGATGTGCTCCGCCGGGAAGCCCGCTGCCAGCGCGGTCATCATCTCGCCGCCGGAGACCACGTCCGCGCCGAAGTCTTCCTCCTGCAGGATGGGGTAGAGCGCCTTGAAGCACAGGGCTTTCGAGGCAAAATGCGGGCGGGAGCCTGCCGGAAAATGCGCGCGGAAGGCGTGGGTGTATTTCCGGCAGTTTTCACGCACGCGGTTTTCGTCAAGGAAATAGGCGGGCGTGCCATAACGGGCGGCGAGCTCGACGGCGTCCAGCCCGGCAAAGGTCAGGTGTCCCTTTTCGTTTACGGAGAGGTTTTCATACAGCATTTGTATCGGTCTCCTTTTGCGTTTGAAAAAGCAAGAGCCTCCGAGCATGTGCGGAGGCCCTTGATGACGGAATGCTGCAAGTATACCGCCGTATATGTGCGCTGTCAATCGCGTGAGAGTAAAGCATTTGCTGTTCTCGGCTGCGGCGCTTGCGCCAATGCAGGGAGCTCTGCTCCCTGCACCCTCGCCAAAGGGGTTGCGCCCCTTTGGAAACCCCGCCAAGGGGAATGATTCCCCTTGGAACCCTCAATTATGGGTATTCTAAAGAATAAAAAAAGAACCCCAATGATGGGATTCTTAAGGGACAATGTCCCTTAAGCGGGAGTCCAGAGGGCAGAGCCCTCTGGCGGGGTGCAGGGGCAGCGCCCCTGCAAGGGTGCCGGGCCGCAGCCCGGCGCAACAGGGGTGCAGGGGGCAGAGCCCCCTGCC
>JAUMYC010000231.1:3189-3537 GCA_030528845.1 Eubacteriales bacterium | reverse complement strand
CAAGGCCATCCTCTTCGCGCATGAAGAAGTGAAGAAGATCGTCGCCTTCATCTCCGGGATCGCCGCCGAGATCGGCAAGGAAAAGATCGAATTCCCGCTGGTGCTGCCGGGCGAAGACGTCAAGGCCGCCGTGCGCGAATTTGCCTATGAAAAGGTCGAGTGGATGTTCGAAACCTTCGACCGCGCGGAGCGTCAGGCCCGCGAGGAAGAAGTCAAGGCCGGCCGCAACCCGCTGTTCCAGTCGCACCTGTGGGACGGCTCGGCCATCCCCCTCGACGAGAACCTCGAGATCGCGGTGGAGCTGCTGGAGAAGTCCATTTCCCCTGACGCGCCCATCGCGGTGAAGGA
>JAUMYC010000231.1:0-3179 GCA_030528845.1 Eubacteriales bacterium | reverse complement strand
CAGTTCGCCGAGCAGTTCGAAGGCCGCGAAGGCGAAGTGGGCGACGCCCTCTACGCCATCCAGAAGGAAGTCATGCGCCGCCAGATCATCGACACCGGCGTCCGCCCGGACGGCCGCAGCCTGACGGAGATCCGCCCCATCTGGTGCGAGACCGGCATCCTGCCCCGCGTGCACGGCTCCGGCGTGTTCACCCGCGGCCAGACCCAGGCGCTGACCACCTGCACCCTCGCTCCCGTCTCCGAGCAGCAGATCCTCGACGGCATCGCTCCGGAAGAGAGCAAGCGCTATATGCACCACTACAACTTCCCGGCCTATTCCACCGGCGAAGCCCGCCCCACCCGCAGCCCCGGCCGCCGCGAGATCGGCCACGGCGCTCTGGCGGAGCGCGCGCTTGAGCCCGTGATCCCGGGCGTGGAAGATTTCCCCTATTGCCTGCGCCTCGTCTCCGAGATCATGTCCTCCAACGGCTCCACCTCTCAGGCTTCCGTCTGCGGCTCCACTCTGGCGCTGATGGACGCGGGCGTGCCGATCAAGGCCCCCGTCGCCGGCGTGGCCATGGGCCTGATCAAGGACGCCGGCTACACCGAGAAGGTCGCCGTGCTGACCGACATCCAGGGCCTGGAAGACTTCCTGGGCGACATGGACTTCAAGGTGGCCGGCACTGCCCACGGCATCACCGCCATCCAGATGGACATCAAGATCAAGGGTATCGACGAGCCCATCCTGCGTCAGGCGCTCGCACAGGCGTATGACGGCCGCATGTTCATCCTCGGCAAGATGCTCGAATGCCTGCCGGCTCCGAACGAGCAGCTCTCCAAGTACGCTCCCAAGATCGTCCGCTTCGCCATCAACCCCGAGAAGATCGGCGAGGTCGTCGGCCCGCGCGGCAAGATGATCAACAAGATCATCGCCGACACCGGCGTCAAGATCGACATTGAGGACGACGGCTCCGTCTACATCGCCACCACCGACGCCGCGGCAGCCGCCAAGGCCCGCTCCATCATCGAGGGCATCGTCAAGGAGCTCAAGGTGGGCGACGTCTTCACCGGCACCGTCGCGCGCATCATGTCCTTCGGCGCGTTCGTGGAATATGCCCCCGGCAAGGACGGCATGATCCACATCTCCAAGCTGGCCAACGGCCGCGTGGAAAAGGTCGAAGACGTGGTCAAGATCGGCGACACGCTCGAATGCAAGGTCGCGGAGATCGACGGCCAGGGTCGCATCAACCTCATCCGCAACGATATCGTCTATGACGACGAATCCATGCCCGTGCGCAGGCCCCCGCGCCGCGACGGCGACCGCGGTGATCGCAAGCCCTTCCGCAGGGATCGCTAAACCTTCCCCAAACCGGACATACTAACACAGGGCGGGCTCTTCGGCCCGCCCTGTTTCCATATTTTCCGCCGGACAGAGCGCCGGCATCGTATATGAGGAGGATCTTTCCAATGTACGAAGAACATACTCTGCCCAACGGCCTGCGCGTCATCGCAGAGCACATCCCGCATTTCCGCTCCGTATCCATCGGCCTCTGGGTAAAATCCGGCTCGCTCTACGAGACCGAGGCCGAAAACGGCGTGAGCCACTTTATCGAGCACATGCTCTTCAAGGGCACCGCAAGGCGCACCGCGCGCCAGATCGCCGAGGAGATGGACGCGGTCGGCGGCTCCATGAACGCGTTCACCTCCAAGGAATGCACCTGCTTTTACGCCAAGGTGGTGGACGAGCACATGCCCATGGCTATGGATCTCATCGCCGACATCGCGCGCAATTCCCTCTTCACCGAGGGCGACATCGCGCGCGAAAAGGGCGTCGTGCTCGAAGAGATCGGCATGGCGGAGGACCAGCCGGAGGATCTCGTGAGCGAGCTGCTCATGGAAGCCCGCCTTGACGGGCAGGCCATCGCGCGGCCCATCCTCGGCCCGGCCGAGGGCATCCGCGCGCTCACCCGCGAGCAGATCCTCGATTATTACGCGCGCATGTATCGCCCGGAAAACTGCGTGCTGGCCGTGGCGGGCAATTTTGAATGGGAACGTCTGCTGGCCATGACGGAAGATGCCTACGGCTCCTGGCAGGGCACGGGCGCTCCGGAGCCTTCCTGCGCCAGCAGCATGCCTGCGGCCAAGGTCGTGCGCCGGGAAAAGGACATCGAGCAGATCCATATCTGTCTGGCATGGCCGGGCGTTCCGCAGGGCACGCGCGAGGTCTTCCCCGTTTCCATCCTCAACACCGTCTTCGGCGGCGCGATGTCCTCGCGCCTGTTCCAGCGCATCCGCGAGGAGAGCGGCATGGCCTATTCGGTCTATTCCTACCCCGCCTCCTATCCGGACGTGGGCATGCTCTCCGTCTATGCCGGCGCTTCCATCGACAACGCGCCGGAGGTCCTGCGCATGATCCGCGAGGAAGTGGACGACCTGCGCGAAAACGGCCTGACGGAAGAAGAATTCCTGCCCGCGCGCGAGCAGCTCAAGGGCTCCTACATCCTCGGGCTGGAGACCACCGGCAGCCGCATGAATTCCATCGGCCGGCGCAAGCTCCTGCTCAACGAAACGCAGACCGAGAGCGAGGTCATCGAAAAGCTCAACGCCATCACGCTTGAGGAGGTCAACGCGCTCACAAAGCGCCTCTTCTCCGCCGATTGCGCGGTCTCCCTCGTGGGCGACGGCGCCGATACGCTCGACGTGAGCATGTTCTGCACCAACGGGTGACATGACGAGAGAACGGGGGGGGGGGCCGCTTGTTTTTTTTTATTAATATGTTGATGTTGGCAGGCAAAGCGATGCTATTTATGAAAGAACGCAGGGGGAACCCTTTTATTTTGAAAAAGAAAAGGGTTCCCCCTGACCCCCTCCGAAAAGAAATCATTTGGGGGACAGCATGCCCAATTGTTCCTGTCCTTTTGGAAAAAGGACAGCCCTGCACTCTCCCGGAGAAATCATTTGGAGACAGCGCGCACAGCTGCTCTTGATCATCAGCTCTTCCGCTCTATTGGGAACAAAACGACGCATACGATACAAAAAACGCCGTGCTTTCTTGCGAAAACCCGGCGTTTTTTGCAGTTTCAGGGTGTTTCCTTCCGGAAAACGCTCTTTCTTTATTCCACCATGTACTCCATGCTTACGCTCATCGTCACGCGATACATGCCGTCCACCGTCGCCTGCCCGAATATGCACTGGCTCGGC
>JAUMYC010000230.1 GCA_030528845.1 Eubacteriales bacterium | reverse complement strand
GGAGAAGAAATTGTATCTGCTCTACTGCGAGGCCGAGGGCGAGACCTGCGGAAACCACTACATCGCGGGCTTCCCGGCCTTCGATGCGCAGAAGATGCGCGCATGGGCAAAGAAGATCGATCAGCTGCCGTAAACGAGGGAAAGGAGCTGCGGAGAAAATGGCGGAATATATGCTGGAGACGGGCGCGAGCGGACGCGCGGTGGAAGAATTCTTCCGGGCAAACGGGGAGATCGGAAATCTGATCGAAGGCGTTGTGGTCTGGAAGGGGGGCAAAGTGCTGGCCAAGGCCGCGCCGGAGCCGTATTCGGTCTATGACAAGGGCGAATTGTATTCGCTGAGCAAGAGCTTCTGCTCGACGGCGGTGGGCATGCTCATCGCCGAGGGGAAGATGCGGCTGGACGAGAGGATCGCGGCGATCTTTCCCAAGGAGGCGGAGGGCGGCGACGAAGGGCTGCGCCAGGCGACGGTGCGCGACCTTCTGACGATGCGCACGGGGCACGCGGCCTGCGTGATGCCCGCGCTGAGCCGTTCGCTGGACCCGATCCGCGCGTTTTTCCGGCAGGAGACGGCCTTTGCCCCGGGCGAGAGGTTTGCATACAACACAGCGGCGACTTATATGCTCTCGGCGGCCGTGCAGAAGAAAACGGGGATGACCGTGCAGGATTATCTCGAGCCGAGGCTGTTTGAACCGCTGGGCATCCGCGGACAAAGCTGGGGGCGCTGCGCGGGCGTCAGCGAGGGCGGCATCGGGCTGCATCTGAGCGCGGACGACATCTGGCGGCTGGGCGTGTTGTATCTGCAGGGCGGCGTTTGGGAAGGCAGGAGGCTGCTGACGGAGGAATGGGTGCGCGACGCGCAGACGCCGCACGCGGACAATTCCATGAACGGCACGCCTGACTGGTGCGCTGGCTACGGATATCAATTCTGGAACAACGCGGGAGACGGCTTCCGCGGAGACGGCGCGTTTGGCCAGCTGTGCATGGTGCTGCCGGAGAAGAACGCGGTGGTGGCCGTGCGCGCGCTGGTGCAGGACATGCAGCGCGAGGTGGAGCTGGTGCAGAAGCTGGCGGAGGAGATCGACCGCGGCGGGGAGGGCGAGGGCGCTTTGCCCGCGCATGCGCCCCTTGCAGGCGGAGAATGCGGCTTTGCGGGGCTGTATCGCTGCGAGAGGAACGAATTCGGCTGGACGCAGCTGCGCATAGAGGAAAATGAGGGCGAGCTGATCTTGCGGATGCAGGACGGCGAGCGCGCGCAGGAGATGCATTTCGGCGCGGGGAAATGGGCGGACACGGCGTTTTGGGCGAAGAGATATTGCCCGAAGCTGGTAGGGCTGCAGGACAACCTCTATCGCGAGGAGATCCGCTTTGCGGGCAGCTGGGAGCAGACGCAGGACGGAGCACGCATGCTGTGCCGCTATCGCTCCACGCCGCATGTGGAACAGATCGCATTGACGCTCAGGGACGGGCGGCTGGAGATGCGCTGGTCGCCGGAGGAGCTGCGCGCAAAGAGGGCGAGCGTGCTGAAGGCAGAGAGGATCGGAGGGTGAGAAAATGGAACTGCCAAAGAGGATCGATTCGGGGGAATGGGACGGAGGCCACTGCCAGGGAATCGCGCTGGACAGAGAAAACGGCTGGATGTACTTCAGCTTTACGACGATTCTTGTGAAGACCGACCTGCAGGGCAAGCTGCTGGGCACGGTGACGGGGCTGACGGGCCATCTGGGCTGTCTGGCCTTCTGTGAAGAGGACGGGCTGGTGTACGGCTCGCTGGAATACAAAAACGACGCCATCGGCAGGGGCATCCTGCGGCGGCTGGGCAGCGAGGAGCAGAACCCGGACGCGTTTTACATGGCCATCTTCGACGGCGCGAAGATCGTGCGCGAGGGCATGGACGCGGCGGGCGACGGCGTGATGCGCGCGGCGTATCTGAGCGATGTGGCGGAGGATTACGGCGCGCAGGCGGAGCTGGCGGACGGCAGGACTGCGGCGCACCGCTACGGCTGCAGCGGCATCGACGGCACGGCCATCGGGCCGATGTTCGGGGAGAAGGAGGGCGCGCCGGTGCTCACGGTCGCGTATGGGATCTACGCGGACGAAGCGCGGGAGGATAACGACTATCAGGTGCTGCTGTGCTACGATCTGCGGGAACTGCGCGACGCGGCGCAGCCGCTGCGGCAGGAGCAGATGCACAGGAGCGGGCCGAAGCCCTTGCGCAGGCTCTTTGCCTACACGGGGAACACGACCTACGGCATACAGAATCTGGAATACGACGCGCATTCCGGATACTATCTGGCGGCGGTGTATCCCGGGGGCAAGGAGGATTTTCCGAACTACCGGATGTTCGCCTTTGACGCGGCAGCCGAGCCCAAAATGCAGACGCTGCGGGGCGTGTATCCGGCGCAGGAGGGCGAATGCGTGACGCTCGTGGGCGGCTGTGAGGACAAGAGCAGCGGCGTGCGCGGATGGAATTTTGCCCACGGAGACACGGGCCTGATCGCACTGGGCGACGGGCGCTATTATGTTTCCATGCACGGGAAAAAGGACGAAAAATGGAACACGCAGGCGCGGCTGTTCCGCTGGGACGGCGTCAGCCCGCTGACGGAGATCGAATAAAGGAAGAGAAGGAGCCGCTTCCGCGGAAAGACGGAGGCGGCTCCTTCGTGCTGCCGGTGGCTCTGTGCTTCGTTTTTGCAGGGGCGTTGTGTGAAGTTTCGCGGCGGCGCGCCAAAGATAAAACGGATGCGATTGACAAAGAGGGCGATGGGGGTATATGGTATGCAGGAGGGCGCGACCGGCGCGCGCCGAAGAAGCAGGCAATGCGCCTATGGCGCAAGAGGGACATAAAAAGGAGCAAACGGTATGATTCAGGTTTCCATTATTTCCGGTTTTCTGGGCGCGGGCAAGACCACGCTGATCAAGAAGCTCATCGCGGATGCGTTTGCGGGCGAAAAGGTGATCCTGCTGGAGAATGAATATGGCGAAGTGGGCATCGACGGCGGCTTTATGAAGGAGAGCGGCATCGAAGTGAGCGAGCTGAACTCCGGCTGCATCTGCTGCACGCTCGTGGGCGATTTCCATGAGGCGATCGACAAGCTGATCGCGCAGTATGCCCCGGACCGCATCGTGATCGAACCCTCCGGCGTGGGCAAGCTCAGCGAGATCCGCGCCGTGATCGAACAGGCCAAGGAGCGCCATCCGCTCAACCTGCAGGGCTGTGCGACGGTCGTGGACGGCCAGAAGTGCCGCATGTATATGAAAAACTTCGGCGAGTTCTTCGTTGATCAGGTCAAATCGGCCGAGACGGTCATCTTCAGCCGCACGCAGAACATGAAGCAGGAGAAGCTGGACCAGGCGGTGGAGCTCATCCGCGCGGAGAACCCCGAGGCGCGCATCGTGACGACGCCCTGGGAGCAGCTCAGCGGCAAGCAGATCCTGGAGACGATCGAGAGCCCGGCGGCGCTGATCGATATCTTTGAGATCTTCCCGGAAGCCGGACATCACCACGATCATGAACATGAGCATGAACATCATCATGAGCATGAGCACCATC
>JAUMYC010000039.1 GCA_030528845.1 Eubacteriales bacterium | reverse complement strand
ATCCGCGCGGCGGATTCCGGGTCGAAAGCCCGCGAAAGCGTGGATTTCGACAAACTTGGGATAATAGGGTTTAGGAATCCGCGCGGCGGATCCCGACAAACATAGAAAAACAGAGAGCGACTCGAAAGAACATCTGCCGTCGTGCCCGGCGGAAAGGAGGAGGCCGATGAAGACACAATTTCTGCGCAGGGGGCTCTTGGCTCTGCTCGCTGCGGTTACTCTCGCCCTGCTGGTGTACACGGGGCTCTCGAGCAACCAATCCTCCTCCCTGAGCCTCCGATCCGCTTCCTATGATTTCGACTACAGCTACGACGGGCAGAGCTGGCAGCCGCTGGAGGACCCGGCGGCGCTGCGCGGCACGGAAGAGCGCCTCTATCTGAAAGGGCATCTGCTCTTGCCCCTGCCCCCCATGGAAACGGAACTGATGCTGTATCTGGATCATCTCCTGTTCTCCTTCCGGGTCAACGGCGAACCGCGCACCAACAACCTGCCCGTATACGACAAGATGCGAACGGACATGTGCGGCTCCGTCTGGTACCCCCTGGTTCTTACCATTGCGCCGGAGGATCTGATCGAGATCGACCTGCAGAACATGCACCCCTCCGCCGGAAACCACGCCTTTGAGGACTTCGTCACCTCGATCTACGCGGGCGACAAGAGCCTGATCAATCAGGCTCTGCTCTCGGAAAACATGGCCAGCCGCCAAATGGGCGTCGCGCTGCTGGCCACGTCGCTGATCCTGCTCGGGCTTTGCTGCACAGCGGCGCTGGCGCGCTATCCCCTGCCCGGGCAGGCCCTCGCCGCCACATGCCTCGCCTTCTTCTACGGCGGAATCTTCCTGCTCGACACGCAGGATATCTCTCTGCTTTCGCATCACGTTCTCTTCAACACGAACGCCCTGTGCCTGTGCGCGCTGTTTTCCGCCTTTTCTTTGCTCTATTGCATCTCCGTCGCCGCATCCGGCCGCGCCAAAAAGGCGATGGGCGCGCTGCTCATCCTCTCCGCGCTGGCCGATTGCGCGGCGATCCTGCTCGCGTTCAGCCCGAGCATTTCCTTCTGCGACCTCCTGCCTTATTGGTCTGTGCTGCAGCTGCCCGTCTTCCTCTGCGCTGCGGCCTGCTGTGTGAGCGGCCTGCGCCAAAAGCAGAGCACGCTGCGCCGCGCAGAGCTAAGCTCCTATCTGCTGCTCTGCTGCGCCATGCTCGTCGACCTCAGCGCGCGCTATATCGGCTGGTGGGAAGGCCCGCTTCTGCAAAAGCACATCGCGTTCGCCCTCTTCTGCCTGTGGATGCTCTTTCTGCTGGGCAAGCTGCCCGGCTCGATCCGCGCCTACAAGCGCGCAAAGGAACTGGAAACGGAGCTGGAGGAGCATCGCATCGCCATCATGCTCAGCCAGATCCAGCCGCATTTTCTCTTTAATTCGCTCACGGCCATCCGGCATATGTGCAAGGACAGCCCGCAGGCGCGCGATGCCATCAAAAACTTCGCCGACTATCTGCGCGGCAACCTGAACTCGCTCGACAGCCGCTCCCCCATCGAATTTGAGCAGGAGCTGCGCCACATCCGCACCTATCTCTCGCTCGAGGAGCTGCGCTTCGGCAGCGAGCTGCGCATCGAATATGACGTCGCCGCGACGAACTTCCGCGTGCCCTCGCTGTCCATCCAGCCTATCGTCGAAAACGCCGTCAAGCACGGCGTGGGCAAGGCGCCCAACGGCGGCACCGTCTCTCTGCGCACGCGCGAGCGCGCCGACTGCTTTGAGATCCTCATCCACGACGACGGCGTGGGCTTCGATCCTTCGGCCAAGCCGCAGGACGGGCGCAGGCACATCGGCATCGAAAACGCACGCAAGCGCCTGCAATACATGGTCGGCGGCACGCTGGAGATCCAAAGCGCGCCCGGCCGGGGCACCCAAGTTACGATACGGATCCCCAAGGAGGGAGCAAAATGAACATACTGATCGTGGACGACGAGCCCTTCGCGCTCGAAGAGATCGCCGACAGCGTGCGGGAGGCGCTCCCCTCAGGGGAGATCCATCCCTTCCGCCGCCCGGAGGACGCCCTGTCCTTCGCCAAGGGCGCGCGCTGCGACGTCGCCTTCCTCGATATCGAAATGCGCGGCATGACCGGGCTGCAGCTGGCCCGCGCGCTCAAGGAGATCTGCCCGGAAACGAATATCATCTTCGTGACCAGCTATTCCGAATATGCCCTGCAGGCCTTCAGCCTGCACCCGAGCGGCTATCTGCTCAAGCCCGTCGGCGCGCAGGACGTGCTGCGCGAGCTGCAAAACCTGCGCCATCCCGTGGCCGCGCCCGAGGAGCGCCGCCTGCGCATCCATTGCTTCGGCAATTTCGAGGTCTTCGTCGGCAACGAGCCCGTGCGCTTCACGCGCAGCAAGACCAAGGAGATCCTCGCCTATCTGACCGACCGGCAGGGCTCCTCCTGCACCATGGGCGAGCTGGTGGCCGTGCTGTGGGAAAACAAGCCCGTCAACGCCTCCATGCGCAGCAATCTGCGCAGCATGATCCACGACCTGAAGCATACCCTTGCGATGGCGGGCGTGGACGACGTCATCCGCAAGACGCGCAACGAGATCTCCCTGGTGACCGAGCGCGTGGACTGCGATTATTACTCCTTCCTGCGCGGCGACCCCGCCGCCGTCAACCTCTATCGCGGCGAGTATATGACGCAGTATTCCTGGGCGGAAATGACCATGGGCATGCTGCTGACGGGTTCGGCAAAAGACGAATAAAAGCAGCCGCCGGCAAAGGCGGGGGCTCGTACAGCAGGGACAGCATTGATACATTTGCCATTGATGGAGGTCGGACATGATCGAAAAGATGAAAGATTTCTTTGAAGCAAGACTTGACGGATACGATGAGCATATGATGACCAACATCGAATCCGCAAACGAATTCTATCCCTTTACAGCAAAGCAATTACCAACCGTCGAAAACTGCGGCATACTGGATTTGGGATGCGGCACCGGGTTGGAGCTGCAGGAATATTTTGTGCTTAACCCATCGGCAAAGGTTACGGGAATAGATCTCTCACAAGGAATGCTGGCTGCACTCAAACGAAAATTCCCGGACAAAGATATAACCTTGATCCTCGGCTCATATTTTGACGTGCCTCTCGGCGAAAATGTGTTTGATGCAGCCGTATCGGTGGAAAGCCTGCATCATTTCACAAAGGAAGAAAAGCTCGCGTTATATACAAAACTGCATACAGCATTAAAAAGCAACGGTTATTTTATCCTCACGGATTATTTCTCTTTATCTGACAAAGAAGAACGGATCCATCGCGAAAACCTAATCGCTTTGAAAGCGGCGCAATGTATTTTCGATGACGAATTCTACCATTACGACACGCCTCTTACTGTGAAGCACGAAACAGAAGCACTGATGGAAGCGGGTTTTTCATCCGTTGAAGTGCTGCATCATTGGGGAGCAACCCATACAATAAAAGCAGTTCGATAAACTGATAAATCCCCGTTTGTCCGGCTGTCTTATGTACGCCCAATCATGGCGGTCGCTTTTTTGTTGCTGCGCCGCAGTATAACCACATTGCCGCACTGTTATCATGAACTTAACATGGCATATGTGAACTTTTTATGTCAACGCGCACGCGTACTTTACATTCTCCTGCTATCCTGTTTTTCTGCAATACGCAGAGTATAAGTGCAAAATTCTGCGCTCAATATGATCAGACAGGAGTGTATCATCATGAACAAAAACGCGATCTACCTCATCTCCATGCTTGTAGTGCTCGCTGCACTCTTCCTCTTCCGGATGACCGGCCTCACCGCGCATATCGTCCTCTCCGTGATCGGCCTCGTCCTCAGCGTCGTTTTCACCGCCGCGACCCGCAAGGAATGGACCATGCCCGCGCTGGAGATCGCCATGCGCGTTCTGTTCGTCCTCGCCTTCATCTCCGGCCTGCTGCTCGTCAAGGGCGTCAACGCGCCGATCATCGGCGTTCTGCACAAGGTCTTCCCCGTGCTCTTCGCCGTGCTGCTGGTCGCCCTCAACGCAAAGAAGGCCTTTGCGAAAAAGGCCTGAGCGCAGTACCGATAAAAAAAGGATCCCCTTCCGGAGCTTTTCCGGAAGGGGATCTTGCTTTTCCTGTCAGGGGCAGGCGTCAGCCGCGCCGGAAATAGATCGTTTCCGCGTCGCCGACCTGCGCCATGATATCGTTATCATACAGGACGAAGGTGAATTCGTCGCCATACTCGCTCGACGCAAGCAGCCTGCCGCCTTCGATCACATAGCTGCAGTCGATGTAATTGGCGATGTCCTCATAGAGCAGGCTGCCGTCCGGCTCGATCTGCATGCCGCAGCTCACGCCGAGGGACTGCATCGTCATCAGCAGGCCTTCCGCTTCATAATGCGTGCCGACCCAGCTGCCCGCGATCTCCTCGGCCGATTCGATCTCCACGATTTCACCAAGCTCTATCTCCTCAAATCCGGAGACGGTGCCGTGCTTCTCGTCCCACTGCTCCGGGCTGCACAGGAAGAGCGCTTCGGTGGGCTCAATCGGATCGTCCATAATGACCGGAGAGCCGTCGTCGCACAGCAGGATATACCTCGGCTCCGTCTCCTCGGCGCTGAGCACCGCGCAGCCGTCCACATATTCCACCGCAAAGTTCAGCTCTTCGCTCTCCTCGCCGATCACGAGCAGATCGTGCGCCTGCTCGCCTTCGATATAGAGCGTGTAGCTCATATAATCGCTGAAGATATACTCAAAGCCGCCGAAGTCGTTCGTATGGGCATACAGCTGCCATTCCCCGGCAAAATCCTCTTCCTCGCCCGTGAAGCGGCCGCCCATATAGCCGAAGATCATCGCGGCCACGCCCAGCTCCGCCGTGTCGACCAGCTCTTCCTCTTCGATATCCCATTCCTCCGTCTTCTCGAGGAACACGGCGAAGTCGAGCTCCCGCCCATACGAGCAGGCCAGCATGCCGTTTTCCAGCAGCGTCAGGACGCACTCGTCTTCTCCGCTCACCACGCAGGCGCGGCCGTCGTTCCATTCCGCGTCGGCTTCCAGAACGATCTCACCGCCGTGCAGGATGCACACGCTCCCGTCTTCCTCCACAACGACTCCCATCTGCAGTTCCATCAGCTCCTCCGGGGAGGCCTGCGCCGCCTTCCAGAAGCCGACGTACTCCTCGGGCAGCGCGTCGACGCGGGGGCTGAAGCCCTCCGCAGCCTCTCCGGCCAAGGCGGGACACGCGGCCAGCGCGAACACGAACACAAGCAGCAGACAGACAAACTTCTTCATAAAAAACCCCTCCTTGTTCTCAACCGTCTTTTGTGCGCCGCGGCAAAAAACAAACAGGCCCCTTCCGCTGTGGGTACGAAAGGAGCCTGTTCATCGCCGCAGGGGAACGCCCTGCGCGCGATGCGGTCGGTCAATAGATCACGAATTCATCGACGCTCTCGACGCTGATTCCGCCGCCTTCGTTAACGAAGATACCGACGGTGTAGTAGGTGTCGGGGCCGAAGCCTTCCTCATCGGTGTAATTGACGTAGATCTCGGTGAAGCCCGCCTCTTCCATCGTGGCGCAGAAGGAGCCGACAAAGCCGTTTTCGGTCTCGCAGGTGATCAGCTCGACCTTCTTCTCGTCCAGGAGATCAAAATTCCAGACATAGCCCTCTTCCTGGATGCCTTCGAAGGTGAGCAGCAGGATGTCCTGCTCAGCGTCATACTCGATCCAGTCGGCGTGCTCGGTGCGCACGAGAGAGGAGGCGACGTTGATCTCGTTGTTCACGGCCATCTCCAGCTCCAGCACGCAGGAGGCGACGGGATCCGCCGCAACGTCCTCGGTGTAGTGGAAGAGCAGGCTGGTGGTGTTCTCGGCGGAGGCAGTGGTCATGAAGCTGGCCACGAAGGTGGTCGGCGTGCCGGCCATGCCCTCGGATTCGCCTTCGATCACTTCGGTGGTGATCAGCTCAAGCGCCTCGGGGTTGGAGATCTCATAGTACCAGTTCAGGCCGCTCTTGGTGTTGCCGGGCAGGCGCACGGTCAGCACGGTGTTCTCGTTGGATAGTTCGAACCAGTTGTTCTCTTCCTGTACTTCCTCGGCAAAGGCCATCGGCACGACGAGCATCATCACAGCCAGAAGAAGGGAGATCAGCTTTTTCATTGGGAATACACACTCCTTTGTAATTGGGATTCGTTTTATTAGTCGGAACAAACCTGACATTTGTTCCCTTGCTCCCACAAAAATCAGTATACCAAATTAATCCATGCCGTGCAAGGCAGGCGCGCGTTATATTTCCAGCGTCATGCCGCCGGAAAAATAGCGCAGCCGCTCCCCCATGACGCTGTGCAGGAGGGCAAACTGCTCCTCGCCGGTGCAGTGGCAGGTGTAATAGATCGCGTCGTATCCCATCAGCTCGCGCGCCGCCGCCAGCAGCCGCTCCTTCCCCTCGCCGTGCGGGTCCTCCTTCATAAAATGAAACCCGCCCACGAGCACATCCGGCCGGAAATGGGGCATGATGTTCAGGATTCCCCTGTGCGAGCAGCCGCTGATGAGCACATGCTTCCCGCCCTCCACGATCGAAAGGTACAGCTCATGCCGGAAATCGTCCTGCACCTGCCGCCCGTTTTTCAAGACCGTCAGCCCCTCGCCGGAGAGCGGGCTGCGCAGCTCGATCTTTGCGCCCGGCCGCAGCACGAGCCCTTCGCCCAGCGGCGTTTCTTCCCTCACCGGCACGAGCCGGTCGTTTCCGCGCAGCGCTTCGTCCAGCCCGATATATCTCTCCCCATGCCAGCAAGAGCAAAACGCGTGTTCGCTCAAATATACCTTTGCGCGCTTATTTTCCTCAAAAAAACGCAGAAGCCCGCCGCCGTGGTCGTAATGCCCGTGCGAGAGCACGCACAGATCCACATCCGCAAGATCTGCCCCCAGCCTGCGCGCGTTTTCGGCAAAGGCGCCCGTCTGCCCGGTATCAAAGAGCACCTTATGTTTCCCGGTCTCGATATACAGGCTCAGCCCGTGCTCGCAGGCAAGCTCCGGCGCGCAGGCCGTGTTTTCGATCAGCATGCGTATCTTCATCTTATTCCCCTCTCTTTCCCCCTGATGATACCCCCTCTCCCCCTCCCTGTCAACGCCGCTGCGGCGTTTTCCCGCGCGATTATGATTGACAAAACGCCCTCTTTCATCCTATCATATCCCTGTACATTCCAAAGCGGGGCATTGGCGCGGCCGCGCCGCCCCCAAGGCAAAAAAAGGAGTGCAAAGCATATGAAATTCAACTATGGCCAGTGGGTCATGAAGAGCGGCGTATCCTCTCACAACTGCGAGCAGATCCGCGAGGTGCATGTTCTGGAAGACGGCGCCCGCGTGCATCTCTACGCCGTTTGCCACAGGCGCGACGAGCGCGCGCTGGACGGCCCGGCGCTGGAGCTGGACATCACTTCCCCCCAGCCGGATATCATCCGCGTGCAGCTGTGCCATTTCAAGGGCAGCCGCGCAAAAATGCCCGCCTTCCCTCTCAACGATCAGAAATGCAAGCTGCAGATCGAAAAGACGGCGGACCTTCTGCGCATCGGCTCGGGCGACACCACTCTGGAGATCACCCGCCTGCCGGCCAAGTTCACCTTCTTCTATAAGGGCCGCAGGCTCACCTCCGTGGGCGATCGCTTCGGCTCCTCCATGCTCTCTTGGATGAAGACGCCCGAGGGCCCGTTCATGCGCGGCCAGCTCGATATCGGCGTGGGCGAAAAGGTCTACGGTCTGGGTGAGCGGTTCACCTCCTTCATCAAAAACGGACAGGTCGTCGATATCTGGAACGAGGACGGCGGCACCAGCTCCGAGATCTCCTATAAAAACATCCCGTTCTATATGACCAACGCCGGCTACGGCGTGCTCGTGAACGACCCCGGCCCCGTCTCCTTTGAAGTCTGCACAGAGGCGGTCTCGCGCGTGCAGTTCTCCGTGCCGGGCCATAAGCTCGATTTCATGGTCATCGGCGGCAGCGAAATGAAAGACGTGCTGCGCAATTACACCGCCCTCTCCGGCAGGCCCGCGCTGCCCCCGCCCAATTCCTTCGGCCTCTGGCTGAGCTCCTCCTTCACCACCTCCTACGACGAGAAGACGGTCATGTCCTTTGTGGACGGCATGAAGGAGAGGGGCATCCCGCTCTCCGTGTTCCATTTTGACTGCTACTGGATGAAGGAAGGCGAATGGTGCGGCTTTGATTGGGACGAGGATATGTTCCCGGATATCGAAGGCCTCATCTCCCGCCTGCACGAGCGCGGGCTCAAGGTCTGCGTGTGGATCAACCCGTATCTTGGCCAGAAGAGCAGGGCCTTTGAGGAATGCATGGAAAAGGACTATCTGCTCAAGCGCCCCAACGGCGACGTCTGGCAGTGGGACCTCTGGCAGCCCGGCTGCTCCGTGTTCGATTTCACCAACCCCGAGTGCGTGCAATGGTATAAGGAAAAGCTCAAGCGCCTCATGCGTCAGGGCGTGGATTATTTCAAGACCGACTTCGGCGAGCGCATCCCCACGGACGTGGTCTACCACGACGGGAGCGACCCGGAGCGCATGCACAACTACTACACCCTCGTCTACAACAAGCTCGTCTTCGAGGCCATTCAGGAGGAGCGCGGCGCGGACGCCGCCTGTCTCTTCACCCGCTCGGCCACCGTGGGCGGCCAGCAGTATCCCGTGCATTGGGGCGGCGACTGCAACTCCACTTACCCCTCCATGGCCGAATCTCTGCGCGGCGGCCTGAGCCTGACCATGTCCGGCTTCGGCTTCTGGAGCCATGATATCGGCGGCTTTGAGGGTACCGCCCCCGCCGACGTCTACATGCGCTGGCTGGCCTTCGGCCTGCTCTCCACCCATTCCCGTCTGCACGGCTCCTCCTCCTATCGCGTGCCGTGGCTCTTCGGCGAGGAAGCCGTGGACGTGTGCCGCTTCTTCACCCGGCTCAAGCTGCGCCTGATGCCCTATCTGTATTCCATCGCCTGCGAATGCCACGAGACGGGCGTGCCCGCCATGCGCGCCATGGCGCTCGAATTCCCCGGCGACCGCGCCGCAGAGGACTGCGACCGGCAGTATATGCTCGGCGACGGCCTGCTCGTCGCGCCGGTCCTGTTTGCCGACGGCACGGGCGAATATTACCTGCCCGAGGGCAAGTGGATCCATCTGCTCTCCGGCGAAGAGCGCGCGGGCGGCAAGTGGAACCGCGAACAGTACGATTTCTTCTCTCTGCCTCTCTTTGCGCGCGAAAACACGCTCATCCCGCTGGGCAAATGCGAAGAACAGGCGGACTACGACTACGAACAGGACGTCGTCATGCGCCTGTACAGCCTGACGGACAAGGCCGAGCGCACCGTGTACGACCGCGGCGGCAAGCCTGCCTTCCGCGTCACGGCGCAGCGCGAGGGCGACAAGGTCTCCATCCGCGTCTGCGGCGAGGCCCCCGGCCTGCGCATCCAGCTCATGGGCGTGCCTGCGGTTTCCGGCCTGAGCGGTGCCTCCGCCGAGGAACACGCCGACGGCCTCCTGCTCAGCGGCTGCGGCAGCCTGATCGAATACACGCTGTAAACGAACGGCCTCATCACAAAAGCGGAGCGTTTCCCGGGTATCCGTAAAACAGTTCAACCGACCTATGGTTACGATCATAGGTCGGTTTTTGCAATATGTACCGGTTTCGGAAAGGCTCCCTTGTGTAAAGGGAGCTGTCAGCGAAGCTGCCTGAGGGAATGACGACCCCTCCGCCCCTGCGGGGCACCTCCCCTTACACAGGGGAGGCACTGGCGCGGCGCATCAATTGGGTTTATTCAAGTTTATCGACCGGTTTTCTGATATCCTATCACACATAATCCTCCTTTACAGTACCCATCTCGCCGTCCCCGGTACTGTTTTATCTTGCCCTATCGTTTGCTCGCTTTTGTTTTTTCGCGCAGCATCGTAACAGGATTGTTGGAATTGTCCACATATACATTTAATACGTTGCGCTTATAATAGAAAACAGTTAGAGTACCAAAGTTTTTTTGAGAAGGAGTCGGATCACAATGCGCATCAAACGGATCCTCCGCAGCGCGGCCGCATGCCTCATGGCCCTGATGCTGGCCGTCGCTTCTCTGCCCGCCCTCGCGGTGGGCGGTTCCACCACCATCGCCGAGCGCGGCGACAAGTACATCGTCAATGTGAGCGAGCTGAACGTCCGCAAGGGCCCCGGCACGGAATACGCCGTGCTCGGCACCGTGAAAAAGGGCGCCGTGCTCACCTTCGTGAGCAATTCCGGCGGCTGGTGGAAGGTCTACGCCTCCAACGGCAAGGGCGGCTATGTCGACAAGCAGTTCCTCTCCCCGCAGAGCACGCAGAGCAGCGGCAACTATTTCGTCACCGCCAACGAGCTGCGCATCCGCAAAGCCCCCAGCACCAGCGCGGGCGTGCTGGGCACAGTCGAAAAGGGCACGCTGGTCACCATCAACCGCATCAACGGCGACTGGGGCTACCTCAGCGCCGGCGCAGGCACAAAGGGCTGGGTCGCGCTCAAGTACGTTTCCAAGGTGAACACCTCCGCGTCCGTCTCCAACAACACCGTTTCCGCCAAGGAAGCCTACGTCGTGCGCGCAGACAAGCTCAACGTGCGCGCGAGCGGCTCTGCCAAGGCCACCCGCATCGATACCCTCGAGCGCGGCGAGACCGTGGCCATCGCCCGCGTGGACGGCGGCTGGGCGCAGGTCGTCTACAAGGACAACGGCCGGCTGCGCAACGGCTGGGTCAGCATGAGCTATCTGGCCAAGAAGTAAAACAGCGGACATACAAAAAGAAGCAGGCGGCTCCGTTTTTTCGGAGCCGCCTGTTGTTCATTCGTTCATTCGGGCCGTCTTCAGGCCAGCTGCGCCAGCTCGGCCTGCACGCCGCCGCTGAGCCGCAGGCGCAGATAGCGCCGCCTCGGGAAGACGAGGGTGGTGTTGGAATACACGCCGCCGTCCGCAAAGAGCTCTGCGATGCAGGTGTCAAACACGAGCGTCATCTCCACGGGGCCGTCGCCCAGTCTCTTCGTTTTGATCACGCGAAACATCTCCTCGCTGTAGAGCGGATGGAAATCGTCGATGCCGGCGCGCGCGCGGTCGGTGTAGAGGCAGCCCTGCTCGTCGAGCCCAAAGAGGAAGCATTCCTCCTCGTTTTCGATCCGCGCCTCAAAGGGGCCGTCGGCGCGCAGCTTCAGCGCGAAGACGTCTCCGGGCAGCATCGCGCCGTCCTCCGCCGGGCCGAAGGAGACGTCCGGCAGCAGCGGCCTGCTCGCAAGGCGCAGCCCCGCGGGCGTATCGGTAAGATACAGTTCGCGCGCAATGGTCATCTGGCCGCAGAATTCGCCCGTGGGCAGCTCCCTCGCATAGACCCAGCTGGCCGCCCAGCCGATCTGCACGGGCGTCTGCGTGCCCGCAAAGGTCACGGCGGCGTAATTGTCAAAGCCGACGTCGCTCATGACGGGCTCGTCCCAGCAGACCGTCCTGCGGAAGGTATCGCCGTCAAACGTGCCCAGAAAATACTGGCTGCGGTTGCCGCCCTCTTCGTTGGGATAGCAATTGCTGCACGTCAGCACCCACATCTCCTCGCCGTCCGGGGTCTTGAGCGGGAAGAGATCCGGGCATTCGTACACGCCGGGGCGCGCGTTCTCCTCCTTGCCGAATTCGCCGGTCTTTTCCCAGTCCAGCAGATTCTTCGAGGCGAAGAACTCGACGTGGTCTCCCGCGGCGACGACGGCCGTCCAACCGCCCCGCACGGGGTTTTTCATCAGCTTCGGATCGCGGAAGTCCTTCAGTCCGGGGTTTTTGATCACGGGGTTGCCCTCGTATTTGGTGAAGTGGATGTAGTCGGTGGAATAGGCGACGGACTGCTGCTCGCATTCGCCGTGATGGGTGAACATGCAGATCATCGGGTCTCTCGTGCCGTCGCCGAGGCCGGAGGTGTTGCCCTCGTCGATGATGGCGCTGCCGGAGAAGATCATGCCCAGTTCGTCGTCCGGGCGGATGGCAATACCCAGCTGCTTCCAGTGCAGCAGGTCCTTCGACTTTGCATGGAACCAGTGCATCGGGCCCCATGCCGTGTCATAGGGGTAATACTGCGCGAAGAGGTGATACTCTCCGTCGGCATAGACAAGGCCGTTGGGGTCGTTGATCCAGCCAAAGGGCGGCGCATAATGCAGCGTCGGCCTGAAATCTCTGTTTGTCCAGGTGCTCATATCGTGCTCTCCTCCTGTGCGGTTTTCTCTTTTTCGTTTCGCGGTCTCCTGAACCGTATTATAGCACAGTTTCCCTTGCAGATGATACATTTTCAATGCTATACTTTCCACAGAAAGCGAGGGAAGCCGCCGTGAACTATGAGGCATGGAACCGGGCGCTGCTGGAGAGGCTGAGCCTGTATCTGAACGGGCACGAGCGCGCCATCGACGCAGCCGACGTGCGCGAGATGATGCGTCTGTGCCGTATGAGCGAGGAAGAGGCCTATGCGCAGCTGCTCGCCGCCATGCTCGGGCTGGAGATCGACTGCTGCCCGGAGCACAGGCAGGCCTACGAGCGCTATTTTCCGCTGATGGTGCGCCGGCTCAACGCCGAAGCCTATCGAGCGGATCCGTATTACGCCAACATCCGCATCCCGGAGAAGAAGCTGGGGCGCTGGGAGCTGCGCGCGCAGACCTACGCGCCGGGCGAAGCCTTCGTCTGCGGAGACCTCTCGCGCCTGCCCGACGGGCGGCTCATCGCGCCGGTGGGCTTTTTCATGGAGAAGTTTTCCTACCCCTGCGTGATGGAGGACGGCCGCGAATGGATGCTGATCACGCCCAACGAGATCGAGACCATGCGCCCGGCGCTCGCGCAGGCCTGTGGAAAGGTGCTCGCCTTCGGGCTGGGGCTGGGCTATTTCGCCTACATGGCCCTGCGCGAGGAGCGCGTGCAGAGCGTGACCGTCGTGGAACGGGACGAGCGCGCCATCCGTCTGTTTACCGAGCATATCCTGCCGCAGTTTCCTTCGGCAGGCAGGCTGCGCATCGTGCGGGCGGACGCGTTCGACTATATGCAGAGCGTCGCCCCGCGCGAAGGGTACGACTTCATCTTCACCGACCTCTGGCACGACGCGGGCGACGGCCTGCCGCTCTACAGGCGCATGAAGGCGCTCGAGCCGCTCTGCCCGGGCGCGCGCTTTACCTATTGGATCGAGCCGACGCTGCGCTGCTATCTGCCGTAGCGCGGCCCGCATTTTTTCAAACGAACAAAAGGAGAGATCGCATGGGCAGATTTTCCCTTCGGGATGCGCGCGGGCGCCTGCGCATGGCTCTGGCCGCGCCGGTCATGCTCGTTTCCTTTTTCTGCGCGCAGTATGCCGCCGCGTGGGGGCTGAGCGCGCTCTTTTCCCGTCTGCTGCAGCTCTGGGGCGTGACGAGCAAGACCCTCCCCTATGCGCCCGACTTTCTGCGCACGATCGTGAGCTGCTACGGCTCGCTGGAGATGCTCCTGCAAGGCCTCGCCGGCTTCGGCGCAGCCGCCCTCTGCGCCCTGTTTTTGCGAAAAACGCGTTTTTCCTTCCGCCCCGGACATATCCTGCCGGGCTTCGGCATAGGATTTGGCCTGTCGGCGGTCTGCTTTGTGCTGCTGCGCGCGACCGACAGCGTGCGCTGCATGGCGGCGGGAGAGGCCTCCGCCCTCGCGGAAGGGCTGCACGCCGCGGGCGTGTTCGCCTACGCCCTCGCAACGGAGGCGCTCATCGGCGGCGGTCTGTACAGCAGGCGGCTGCGGCCCACGCTGGCCGTGCCGCTCTACGCCGCGCTCAACTGCGCGATGTACGTCCTGAGCGTGCCGTTCACTTTGCCCGCGCTGCTCGGCGCGCTCGCGCTTTCCGCCGCGTGCTCCGTCTTGTATCAAAAGCGCTCCTTCTGGGCGGCGGCGGCGCTGCGCGGTGCGTTCAGCCTGAGCGCGCACCGGCTCTTCGGCTTTTCGCACACGGGCGCGCCCGGCATCTTCTTTGAGACCTTCCCCGTCTCGCGCGACTGGCTCACCGGCGGCGATCTGGGGCTGGAAAGCGGCTGGCTGTGCGCCGTCCTTTTCGCCGCGTGCGCGGCGCTGCTTTGGTTCTTCCTCAAAAACAAAAACGACATAGCGGAGGATGCGTGATCCCATGAGATTTGACCCCACCTGCCCGATCGAGATCATCAACATCGAGCTCATGCGCGACGACCGCGGCCATGTGCAGGCCTATCTGTACGCGCGCTGCGGCCTGTGCTGCGCGCCGGTCCTCGTGGAGGGCTTCGTGCGCTGGAGCGACCCCGCCAGCGGCGCGTTCAAAGATAATTCCTTTTCCATGCAGCCGGAGGGCGTCGCCCCCGGCAGCCGCTTCCCCATCCTCGTCTCCGAGAGCTTCATGCCCGAGGACGTGCGCCTGACGGTGTGCTTCACGCGCGTGGAGCTGGCCGACGGCCTGCAGTGGACGGGCTCCATCGAAAGCATGCGGCGCTATCCGGAGATCCCGCATCTGGAAGGCGCGGCGGCCAACGCGCTGTGCGCCGCTGCCGGAAAGGATGCCGTCTGCTGCGCATGGGAACTGGACACGGGCGACTGGCAGTGCGTCTGCGGACGCTGGAACGACGCGCAGACGGAGAGCTGCATGCGCTGCGGCCGAGACCGCGCGGACACGCTCGAGCTCTTCCATCCTGACGCCGTGGACAGGCTCGCCCCGGCGCAGGGGCCCCTGGAGGTGGACAGCCCCATCGCGCCGGAGCCCGAACCCGTGCCGCCCGCCCCCGCAAAGGATGTGCGCATGAAGCGCATCCTTGCGGCAGTGTTTGCGGCGGCGGTGTTTGCCT
>JAUMYC010000229.1 GCA_030528845.1 Eubacteriales bacterium | reverse complement strand
CTGTATAAATCTGCCTCTTTCGTTGTACAGGCAATTGCTTTCAGGCAAACCGGAAATTATATCCGCCGTCAAAAAGAATTGCTTAACGTTGTATCTTCTGATGAACAGGTTATCGTTACTACCTTTTTGAATTTGAAAACAGGCGGTGCGGTTGATTTTCATTCGATGTCCGAAACATTGTTTACTTGGTCAAAGAAATGGATCGGAGAAAACAGATGATCAAATTTCCGCCATTTCAGGAAGGCGCAACGATACGCAGCGTTCCGGTGCATTGCGCTTCATCCGTTTGCGGGCCGAGCAAACGAGCCTGCCGATATGCAAACAAACGAGCATCCAAACGTCGGATGCTCGTTTGCTTGCTGTTGGACTCCTCTTTCTGCATAAAAAATATTATTTCGAGGCGTAGAGCGGGTTCGCCTCGCGCACCAGATGCGGAAACTCCCGGCACAGCTCGTCAAAGGCGCGCCGCACCTGCGCGGGGATCTCCACATGCGCGATGAACCCCTTGCCCTTCGGGCCGTAGCCGTTCTCGTCGTCGGAGAGCCGCGGGATCTCGCCAAGGAGCAGGCTCAGATAGCGCTCGACCTCCCACATGCCCCGGATCTCCTCCGTATAGCGCAGCGCGCCGCCCACAGCGGCGACCGCTGCCGAATAGGCGGCGTAGTTGATGATCGTCAGCTCCTCGCCGGCGTGCCTGCGCAGCCCCGCCTCCATCCTGCGCTGCATCGACGCGTCCTGTATGAGGATGATGCTCCTGCATTCGATCTCATTTTGCCTCAGCAGTTCCAGAAGGTTGGTGATGTTGTTGCCGCAGTTGGTGGAGCGGCACTCGAGAAAGTCCGGCTGCAGGCCGTAGCAATGGCGCAGATATTCCGCGAACACCTCCGCCTCCGGCCTGCCCGCCGTCTCGATGGCGGGAAACTGCGCGTGTACCCTGCGCCGCAGCGTTTCGGTCGTGTGGCCCTCGCCGCCCACGATGATGTATTTCCGGGCGATATCCTCCCGCATCGCCTGCGCGAAGACGTCTCCCCCGCACAGGATGCTGCCGCCGAAGAGCACCAGCACATCCGCCTGTTCCATGCCGTAGGCGCGTTTGAGCTGCCCGCGCGTCAGCTCCGGAAGGTCTCTCTTTGCGCAAAATCCGCCTAAAATATTGATGTTTTCTGCAATTTTTTCCATTCTCTCTCTCCTTGCCGCCCTCTCTTTTATCGAGAAAGGCAAGCCGCGGCGGGAACGCCCGCCGCAGCCTGCCTTATCTTATTGCGCCGCTGCTCAGCCCAGCAGCTTTTCCATTTCGTCCACGCCCTCGAGCACGACCTTGAGCGAGGAGCGCCAGAAGTTGACGTCCGCCACGTCGATGCCCACGCTCGCGGCCACCTCGCGCACGTTGCCCGTGCCGGTGCGGCGCAGCAGATCGTCATACAGGGGCAGGAAATCCTTGCCCAGCTTCTGATACAGCGCGAACACGCCCTTGCCGAAGAGCAGGCCGAAAGCATAGGGGAAGTTGTAATAATCCAGCCCCGGAGAATAATAATGGCTCTTGCAGGCCCACATATACGGGTGCAGGAAGTTTTCGTCCAGACCGTCGCCGTAGGTCTGCTTCTGCGCATCGGTCATGATCTCGCAGAGCTCCTCGGGCGTCATGGCGTGGTCGTGCCTGCGGCGGAAGACCTCGTCCTCGAAGAGGAAGCGGCTGAGGATATCCACGATGACCTGTGCGCTGTCGGCCAGCTCCTGCTCGATCATGGCCAGCTTCTCGTTGCCCTCAAAGCGCTTCTTGAGCACGTCGGAGAAGAGGGTCTCGTTGAAGATGGACGCCGTTTCGGCCAGCGGCATGGGATAGCGGCTGGCAAAGAGCGGCTCGTCCTTCATGCACAGGCCGTGATAGGCGTGGCCCAGCTCGTGGGCAAGGGTGCCCACGGAGGAGAGGGAGCCGTCGAAGTTGGTCATGACATAGCTCTTTTTGATGGCATGCACGCCGGAGCAGAACGCGCCGCCGCGCTTGCCCGCGTGGGGATAGAGGTCGATGCGGTTCTCATCGAACATCTCGGCGATGAAGTCGGCCATTTTGTCCGAGAAGCCGCGCATGACGTCCACCAGCAGGTCTTTGGCCTCCTGCGCGGTGTATTCCCTCGCGCAGCCGCCCACGGGCGCGAACAGATCATAGAACGGGAGCGCGCCTTCATGCCCGAGCGCCTTGGCCTTGAGCTTGAAATAGCGCCGGAAGCCCGGAAGGGACTCGCGCATGGCCGTCAACAGCGCGTCCAGCGTTTCCCTGTCGATTCGGGCCATTTCGATGGCGGCGTCGAGCGGAGAGTCGTATTTTTTCAGCGCGGCCATGGTGATGGATTCCATCTTGATGCCGTTGAGGCAGGCTGCCATGGGCGTTTCCATCTTGGGGTACGAGGCGATCTCGGCCTCATAGGCCGCCTTGCGCACGTTCCGGTCGGCCGAATAGGCCAGGCCGCGCACGGCGGAGAGAGGCAGCTGCTTTTTCTCGCCGTCCAGTTCCATGTCGATCAGGTGACCGCCGTCGAGCTGACCGCGCAGCTGGCTCCATGCATGGCCGCCGCTCATGCGCATCTTCAGCACGGTCGGCTCCAGCGCCGGGTCGATCAGATGCTCGTAATTGCTCTTCATATTGCGCAGGAAATACGCCCTCTTGCCGAGGAATTCGTCCGCGGCGATCTGCTCCTCCAGATCTTCCAGCGCGCCCACATAGGCGTTCACGCCGGAGGTGATCTGCTGCAGGCGCATGCTCAGCTTCATGGTCTTGTCCTGCTGGCCGAGCGCGGGCTTGTTGGAGATGTCGGTGGAAAGGGTCAGGCTGCCCAGAGAGCCGATGCGCGAGAGCAGCTCGCTGGTCTGCTCCAGCTTTTCCACCAGCGCGTGCAGATAGCCCTCGCCGCCCTGCGCCTTGAGCATCTGCTCCAGCTCGTCCATCATTTCCACCACGCGCGCGCCGTCGGCGGCGTAGGCCGGGTCGTCAAAGCCGTTGTAAATGGGCGAAAGGTCCCAATTTCCGTTTGCGTTCATTGCCATTTTCGTTTTCCCTCCTGTGTTTTTGCAGGTATGCACCCATCATACACCACTTTCGCCCAAAAGAAAAGACGCCCCGCGCGTCCTCTTCCTGCATTTTTTGCGCCGCCTTTACACGCGCCGCGCCCCTGTGCTACAATCGTGGCGGAATCGAACAAAAGGAGAGGGCAAATTTGAAACACCATATCATCGTAAAATACACCCCGGACGTGACCGACAAAAAGGCGCTGCTGGAAAAGATCAAGGCCCTGTACTCGGGCGCTGCGCAGATCCCCGGCGTGCACGGCGTCGAATTCAAGGAAAACTGCATCGCGCGCGAAAATCGCTATGACCTGATGATCGTGCTGGACATGGACGAGGCGGCGCTGCCGAACTGGGATGCGAGCGAGATCCACCACCGCTGGAAGGACGACTACGGCTGTCTCGTGGCGAAAAAGGCCATTTTCGACTGCGAATGACCCCTTCCACGCTCACCGGAACAACCATATGCACGCCCCTCACAATCTGTAGGGGCGACCCTTGCGGTCGCCCG
>JAUMYC010000228.1 GCA_030528845.1 Eubacteriales bacterium | reverse complement strand
ATATTGATCAGCTGCGCGACCACCGTCGGTACGGCCAGCCGAAAGAGCAGCCTGCCGACCGGCTCTCTGCCTAAAAACTCTTTATTCTCTTCCATCAGCCGAGCACTCCTTTTTCCCCTGCGCCGCCGCGCCGTGCCGCACGACATTCCCGTCGATTTTCTCTAAAAAGCCGACGAACAGCTCCCGCTCGGCGTCGGTGAACCCCGCAAACAGAATATCCCCGTAGGCCTGCTGCGCGGCTCTCCCCTCACGGATGACTTCCTCTGCCGCCTCCAGCACCGTCAGGTGCACCGTCCTCCTGTTCGGCTCATGATATTCCCCGCGCAGCAGCCCCTTCTCCTGCAGGCTGCGCACAGAAAGCGAAACATGCGATTTGGTCAGATGACGATATTTCACGATCTCCGAGGCCGTGTCGAACATCGGGTTGTTGGCTAAAAACAATAAAACAGTAAACTCCATAAACGTCAGCCCGTGCTTTTCGCATACCGGAGCGACCGTCTCCGTATACAGGCTTTCATTCGCCGCGTAATGCCGAAAGATGCTTTCCATAGCGCGCCTCCAAACGAGCAAAATCGAACCGTTCAAAATAGAACTATCGAATTCTAACACCGGCCTGCGCTCATCGTCAATGCGTCTGCGCCTTCTTTCACAGTTTCCTCAATTTCGCCCGCTCCACTTCGCATTGCAGCCAAAGTTGCTGCGTCCGGCCTGCGCAAAATGTCGTACTTCGAGGTGCCAAGACGCGCGGCCCGCCGTCAAGACAGTAAAAAAAGAGATGAGCCGTCATGAAAAACGGGCTCATCTCTCTTTTATTGCCTTCGACAGGGCAGCGCAGGATCACGCCGCCTGCTCTGCGTTCATTTTCCTTGCTTTGCGCTTGCGGACGATCTTCTTCACGCCCTTGACCACAGCGACGATCAGCAGCACCAGCACAAACAGCACCAGCAGCAGGATCACCGCGGCAGTGATGATCGCGCCGCGGATCACCGAGCGGATGTTGACATGGAGAGTGTTCATATCCGTGAACTGCGTCGCGTCAATGATGTTGATCAGTTCGTCCGGGTCGTACACCATGCCGACTCTGTGCGCGTCGCCGACGATCCCCTCCGATGCCTTTGTGATCTCCCTCGCCTTATCCGTAAGCGAAAGGCCGAGGTATTCCTCGCCCGCTTCGGCGGCAAGCTCCCGCACGGAGGACATCGTGGGCGCGCTGCGGTCGATATCATAGCACATGCCGTAATAGCGCAGCGTGCAGTCGGAATTCGGCGTCATGGTGAAATAGAACACCTGATCCTTCGGCAGGATGAACATGCTCTTATCGTCTGCGCGCAGAGCAAGGATCATCGGCCGCTCCTCCTCCGGCAACATGCGCAGTGCATATTCCGGGTTGTCGGTCTCATAGGAAACGACGCCCTGCGTGTCCATCGTGAGCACGAACGCGCGCGACTGATCGAAAATGGAAACATCCGCGTCGCCCTGCACGACCAGCTGCACATACTCCGTATTCTCTTCAAATATTTCCTCCGGATCCTCCGAGGAGAACATCCACGAGAAGTACACGCTGGGCATATGCTCGACCATCGCGACCGCCGTGGCCGTATGCCCCTCCTGCGTGATGCGGTCCAGCGCAACATGCTCGTCGCTGATCACGCTCAGCGCCATGCTGACGATGTAATTGAGCATCTCGTCCACGCGCTGCTTATGGGCCGCGTTGTCCTCCATCTTCGATGTCTCCGGGTCCTGAATATTCATCAGCGTATCGAGCAGCGACAGCAGCGCCTTTGCGCTGCGCTCGTTCCACGCCCTGCCCACATAATCGCGCATGTGCAGGTCGTAATATTCGATCGTGGGGATATTGCTGAGCAGATACGCGCAGATAACGGAGATATGATGGTTGATGACGGGATAATTCCAGATATGCACGCCGCTGTGCGCGAAAAACGCCTCGTCCGCGGCCTGCTGCTTCTTATAATAATCGCTGTCCGTTTCCTGCGCGGGGGTATAAAAGCTCACGCCGTGCCGGTCGTAGCCCCATTCCGCAAAGGGGATCTTCGTGACGGGGTCAAACTTGCCGATCACATTGAAAATGTTCGGATAGGCCACGGGCTCCTTGGTGACGCGCGGCGTGGCGAAGGTATAGACGAACGCGGTCTTCTCGTCCACAACGCCCGCCTCCATCAGCTTCGCGCCCACGAGGTTGCTCACCGCCGCGGCGCGGCTGAAGCCGCCGATCCAAATGCGCACGTTCGTCAGGCCGTGGCGCTCGATATACTCCATCACGCGCCGGACGACCTTATTCGAAGCATTGGCAAAGCCCCTGTGCTCCGTATCCGTGCCGATATCAAAATTGCTCAGCCATTCGTTTTTATAGCCCTGCCCGCTCACGCCTATCGCCAGCAGCGTATCGCCCGAGGGCAGCTGCTTATGGCCCATCGCGGTCGCAATGGTCTCGATGCTCGTTTCGCGGTTATAATCGAACGACTCGATATCCTGCATATGCAGCTCCTGCAGCAGCAGCAGGATGTCCGCATCCTTCGGGCCGTCCGGGTTGCGGAAGGAGGCGAAGGCAAGGCCGAGCGTCGCCTGCGCAAGGTCGTGGTTATATTCATCCGCGTCGCGCTCAAACCACTCGTCGCGGAATTCAAACGTCCATGTCTCGCGCCGGTCCAGCCCGGTGCAGTTGAACGTAACGTCCGCATAGACCACCTCTCCCGCCGCAGCGCAGGCCGTCGTCGAAAGCGCCGCCAGCACAGCCAGCAGCAGGACACACGCCAGAAGCCTTTGTCCTCTCTTCATACGCATCCCTCTTCATCCCCTTCCGAGCCCGCGCGGCGCATGCGCGCAGGCCCCTCTTCCCGTCTAAGATTATAGCACAGGCGGCGGCCCGGGGCAAGCCGAACGCGCGCACGCAAACGCCCCGGCGGCAGGCGCGGGGGCCTGCCGCCGGGGCGACGCAACAAGAGTTTAAGGGGCCAAAGCGATGTTAATGGATGTGGTATTTGGTATCGCAGCAGAAGTAACCACATTTCATGCATTTCGCATGATTTTCTTTATCTGAAATGCCCCCGTTAGACAAAGCGCAATGCACTCCGCACGGATACAGTTTTACTTTATAGCCACTGCTAGTGTCGTTTTGTATAAACTCGTGACTATTCTCTGAAGTACTTGTACTTCCTTGCACCTTAACTGCAAGCTTTTCGCATATAGGGCAATGATATTCAGCCATATAGCTTTCCCCGCTATTTGTCTGATGATCCATTTCTGCCTCTACCCAACTCTCATTTGAAGCCATATCTGGGTTCGGTGAGTGCTTGTTGCACACGCCGCTGCCGTGGTCGCGGCCGTCGCACTGCCAGCCCCTGCAATAGTAGCAGCGGCTGTGCTCGCCCTCCTGCCTGCTGCAGTGTTCGCCGCAGGCTTCCTCATAGTGCCTCTGATAAGGGTCGTATTCGCCGCAGAAGAGGCAGTCTCTGTTGGGCTCATAGCTGCATTCGCCCTCGTTCGTGCCGTGCTTTTCGCCCGGCGTCAGGCAATAGAACCTCTCGCAGAGGTAGCACATGGTGTGGTGGCCGCTCA
>JAUMYC010000227.1:451-3595 GCA_030528845.1 Eubacteriales bacterium | reverse complement strand
GCGTACTGGGTGTAGCGCTCAACGGTCGCCTTGAGCTCCTCGGCGTTGATGCCAAAGAACGCGCAGGCTTCCTCGATGGTATCTGCCTTGACGAGCTTGCCGCGGCGGATCAGGTCGTCGTACTCCTGCTGATGGCTGGCCGCCACACCGGAAGCCTGCATGCTGGCCTCGTCCCAGAACATGTAGGACACGCCGCCGGTCTGCTCGGTCACCGCGAAGGAGATGACGTCGCGGCGCTCAAGCTCCTCCACGAAGCGCTTGCCCTCGAGGTTGACCAGTATGGAGCGGCCCTCAAGACGCACGTCGCCCACGTAGAGCAGCGCGCCGGTCTCAGCGTCGCAGGTCGGATAGGTCTGGATGTACTGCATGTCGACCACCTGCGCGCCCAGCTCCTGCGCCATGACGATGCCGTCGCCGGTGGAGCCCACGGAGTTGGTGGAGAGGATCTTCTCGTCCATATCCGGGTTGTTGGCCTTGCGCATCTCGATGTTGGAACCGAAGCCGCCGGTCGCCAGGATAACGCCGTTGTTCGCGGTGTAGGTGATCTCCTGACCGTTGTAATCGGCCTTCACGGTGGTCACCTTGCCGTCGGTCATCTCCAGCTTGTTGGCCGCGGTGCTCTTATGAACGATGACGCCCAGAGACTCAGCCTTCGCGTTGAGCTTCTCGATCATCTCCACGCCGGTGGCGTTGAGCGGCACGAGGGAGCGCATCACGGAGTGGCCGCCGAAGAAGAGCATGTAATCCTCAAAGATCATGCCGATATCATCGCGCAGCCAGAGGGCAGCGTCGAGCGCATTGTCGGCGAGGATGCGGACCAGAGCCGGGTCGGCCTCGTTGTCTCCGCCCTTAAGGATGTCGTTGTAGAAGGTCTCGATGTCGTCAGCGATGCCTTCCTTCTCCTGCAGCCAGTTGCCCGGCGCGGCCATTTCGCCGCCGGAGATCAGGGTATTGCCGCCGATGTTGCTCATCTTTTCAATCACGATAACGCTCGCGCCATTTTCGGCCGCGG
Organism: Eubacteriales bacterium; assembly: GCA_030528845.1. Next base: position 2,583 of record JAUMYC010000227.1, on the reverse strand, counting down.
TCACAGCCGCAGACAGGCCCGCGCCGCCCGCGCCCACGATGATGACGTCGGCGGTGTAAGCGTCCTCGCGGTCGCTCTCGGCCTTAGCGGCCTCCTTCGCGGCAAGCGCGTCGATGGCCACGTCGCCCTTGGTCAGCGCGTCGGTCACAGCGGCGATAAGGCCGTTGGAAGACAGCGTCGCGCCGGTGACGATATCCACGTTCACCTGGTTGGTCGCCACCATAGCGGCGCCCACGGTATCCAGCGCATCGGCAAAGCCGGGGGTCTCGCCGTGCTCAAGGACCTTGACAGCGGCCAGCTCGCCGTTTTCAACGGTGACCTCGACCTTGATCAGGCCGCCCTTGCCGGCGCCCTCGCCGGTAAACGTGCCGTCGGCCAGCGCGGCGGCGCTCATGCCGGCCAGCATGGCCAGGCAGAGCACGATGCTCAGCAGTTTCTTCATCTTTCTTTTCCTCCTTCTTTTGTCGGCCCATTACAGAACCGCGATTATTTTATCAAATCTGTGCATTTTTGTCAATTCAATTTATATGTTATATCCATATAAATCTGATCATCCATTCCATAACCGCATTTATTCTTTATACTTTCTTGATATATTTCATATATTTGTATATACAAAAAAGAAACCGACCTCAGCCGGTTTCACGTTTCCGATCATTCCTTTTGGGCCTTCGCGCCGCCCAGTTCATTGACCACCAGCGCCGCAAAAATCACCGCAAAGCCCAGCAGCATTTTATCCGTCATCACCTCATGCAGGAAGATGCACGAGGCCAGCGCGCCGAACACGCTCTCCAGCGACAAGAGGATCGCCGCATGCGAGGAGGGCGCCATGCTCTGCCCGATGTTCTGCAGGCTCATCGCCAGCGTCGTGGAGAAAACAGACAAATACAGCATGCCGCCGATCATGCCCGCATTGATATCCATCGGCAGGCCTCGCTCAAAGAGCAGATAGTATATGCCGGCAAACAGCGCCGAAAACGCAAACTGCAGCACGATCAGCGCATAGGCGTCCGTCTTCCTCTGGCAGCGCTCCACGGCGATGATATGCGCCGCAAAGAGCGCGCCAGCGCAGAGTGTGAGCAGGTCGCCGATGTTGAGTCCGCCGCTCTCGCCATCAAGAGACAGAAAACCGATGCCCACCAGCATCAGGGTCGCGGCGATATAGCTCGTCTTTTTCAGCCTCTGCCCAAAGAGCAGAAAGCAGCCAAAGGGCACCAGCAGCACATACACCGTCGTCAGGAACGCATTCTTGCCCGCCGTCGTATGGGCAAGCCCGATCGTCTGCACAATATACGCAGCGGAAAGCAGCAGCCCCACCACCGCGCCGCGCCTGACGTCATCCCTGCGAAGGCCTCTGAGGTGCTTTTTAAACATCACAGTGGTCAGCACCGACGCAATCGCATAGCGGATCATGATGATCGCCGCCGGCGGCAGGCTATCCAGCGTGTTTTTCATCACGACAAAGCCCGTGCCCCAGATCATCGCGGTCAGTACCAGCATGCCATCCGCCAAAAACTCCCGTTTTGTCATCTGTTTTTCCCCCGTTTTCCATCCCGAAATGCAGGATAGAACGTATTCTACCACAAACCGCGGGCAAAGAAAAGCTTTACAGTCAACTCGTTTTGGTGTATCATTTCTATACATAGTACCCTCTGTGCAAGAATTGCGGATCGACTGATAAGCCTGCCCCGCGCAGGCGCACGATAAAAGGAGAGATTGATATGGATCATCAGCTTCCCAATCTGATTCTACCCGGCGAGGAAGCCCCCGTTCAGGAGGCTCCCGTTCAGACTGCGCCCGTACAGCAGGCTGCCGCAGCCGTACAGGCCGCGCCGCAGCCCGAGGCGGTCAAGGCGCAGGAACAGCCGCTTGAGCCCGTCTCTGCCGAGGACGATTCTCTCAACTTTGACAACCTCTCCGAGCAGGAGAAGGCCGCCGTGCTCGCCTTCGTTGAGCGCATCGACATCAGCAACAGCGAAACCGTGCTCAAATACGGCAACGCCGCGCAGATGAAGATCTCCCAGTTCTCCGACAAGATCCTGGAGGACGTGAAGACCAAGGACACCGGCGCCATCTCCGACATGCTGACCGATCTGGTCGCCGAGCTCAAGGGCTTTGACGTGGATGAAGGC
>JAUMYC010000227.1:0-441 GCA_030528845.1 Eubacteriales bacterium | reverse complement strand
AAAGGGCGGCTTCTTCGGCCTGTTCAAGAAGGCCGGCAGCTCCATCACCCAGCTCAAGGCCAAGTACGACAAGGTCGAGGAAAATGTGGTGGAGATCATCTCCGCCCTGCAGGGCCATCAGAAGCAGCTCATCGCCGACGCCGCGATGCTCGACGACCTCTACGCGCAGAATGAGCAGTATTATCACGAGCTGACGCTCTACATCATCGCCGGCGAGATCAAGCTCAGACGCCTGCGCGAAATAGACCTGCCGCCGATGCTCGCCAAGGCGCAGGAAACCGCCGATCCCGCCGACGCGCAGGCCGCCAACGACTTCGCGCAGCTGATCGAGCGCTTTGAAAAGCGCATCCACGATCTCAAGCTCACCCGCATGGTTTCCGTGCAGATGGGCCCGCAGATCCGCCTGATGCAGACCAACGACAACGTGCTCGCCGAGCGCAT
>JAUMYC010000226.1 GCA_030528845.1 Eubacteriales bacterium | reverse complement strand
GGATCAGCTTCTCAAAAAGATCGCGCCCCACGAGCGCGACGGCCTGCTCCTCGAGGTTTTTCGGCTCGCCGGAAAACTCGCCGCGCTGCCGCGCGATGCGCTCGGCGGCCTGCTGCGGCTCGGAAACGCCCCAGAGCCGCCGGAATGTATGCATATTAAAGGGCAGGGGGTAGATCTCCCCCTTGAAATTCGCCGCGGGAGAATGCACATACTGCGCAAATTCGGCGAACCGGCAGGCATAGCGCCACGCTTCGTCGCTGTTGGTATGGAAGATATGCGGCCCGTAGCGGTGGACATGGATGCCGGCGATCTGCTCCGTATAGAGGTTTCCGGCGATGTGTCCGCGCTTTTCCAGCACGAGTACGCGCTTGCCCGCGTCCGTCAGCTCCCTTGCGCAGACCGCGCCGAACAGGCCCGCGCCGACGATCAAAACATCATATCGCTGCATCGCCGCGCCCTCAGAGCTGCGCCTCGCGCAGATAGCGCGCAAGGGCGTCCTTCCAGTCCGGCAGAGGAGAAAAACCGTTTTCGCGCAGCTTGGCCTTGTCCAGACGGCTGTTGGCGGGGCGCTTTGCGCGGCTCAAGCCATATTCCTGCGTCGTCACGGGCACGACGCGCGTCTGCAGGCCGCATTGCCTGTAGATCTCGCAGCAGAACTCGTACCAGCTGATATAGCCGCCTTCGTTCGTGGCGTGATACACGCCGTAACGCTGCGAGGCGCAAAGCTCGACCAGCAGCGGCGCAAGGTCGGCGGTATAGGTGGGCGTGCCGATCTGATCGCACACCACGCGAACCTCCTCGCGCGCCTTGCCCGCGCCCACCATGGCGCGCACAAAATTTTTGCCATGCAGCCCGAAGACCCACGCGATGCGCACGATGAAATAGCTCTGCAAAATGTCGCGCACGAACCGCTCGCCCTCGAGCTTGGTCTGTCCGTAGACGTTCAGCGGGGCGAAATCTTCGCACTCGGGCGACCACGGCTGCTCTCCCTCGCCGCCAAAGACGTAATCCGTGGAAAGATAGAGCATGCGGCAGCCCGCCTCTTTGCAGGCCAGCGCCACGTTCTGCGTGCCGCCCGCATTCACGGCGCGCGCGGCCTCGGGCTCGTCCTCGGCAAGGTCGACGGCCGTCCACGCCGCGCAGTGGATCACCGCATCCGGCTTTGCCTGCACGATCGCCTCGCGCACGGCCGCTCGGTCTGTGATATCCAGCGGCAGATATGCGTATACGCTCTCCCGCTCTCCCGCAAAGGCCGGGCCGATGTCCGAAGCGACGGCCTCGTGTCCCCTGTCGAGCAGCGCTGTGACGACGTCCCGCCCGAACTGTCCGTTTGCGCCGGTCACAAAGATCCTCATGGCTCTCTCCCCCGTTCTTCCGCCTGCGTTTTCCCTATTTCTACAAATATAACATAGTTCCGCGCGTCTGTCCATAACACAACGGACGGCAGATTTAGCATTCCTTACATTGCAAGCCCTTTCTGCCGATGCTATAATCTTCACGATACACTCTGATCTCGGAGGTGCCCCATGCATATCACGGATGAAATCCGCTATATCGGCGTAAACGACCATGCGATCGACCTGTTCGAAGGACAGTATATCGTTCCCAACGGCATGTCATACAACTCTTATGTCATTCTGGACGAGAAGACCGCCGTTCTGGACACGGTGGGCGTGGAATTCGGCGAGGAATGGCTCGCCAACATCCGCGCGGCGCTGAACGATGCCGCGCCGGATTATCTCGTCGTACATCATATGGAGCCGGATCATTCCGCGATGATCCTGCGCTTTGCCAATGCATATCCCACCACGCAGATCGTCTCCTCCGCAAAGGCCTTCCAGATGATGAACGGCTTCTTCGGCACCGATTTTGCCGATAGGCGCGTCGTCGTGGCCGAGGGCTCTTCTCTCTGCCTCGGCAAACACACCCTCTCCTTCATCGCGGCGCCGATGGTGCACTGGCCGGAGGTCATCATGAGCTATGAGACCACGCAGGGCGTGCTCTTCTCCGCCGACGGCTTCGGCAAATTCGGTGCGCTCGACGTCGAGGAGGACTGGGCGGACGAAGCCCGCCGCTATTACATCGGCATCGTGGGCAAATACGGCGCGCAGGTGCAGAGCGTTCTCAAAAAGGCCGCCGCGCTCGACATCCGCATGATCTGCCCGCTGCACGGCCCCGTGCTCAAGGAAGATCTGGGCCGGTATATCTCCCTCTACGATACGTGGTCCGCCTATCGCCCCGAGGAGGAGGGCGTGCTGGTCGCCTATACCTCCGTCTACGGAAACACCCGCGCGGCCGCGCTTCTTCTGGCGCAGAAGCTGCAGGAAAAGGGCTGCCCGAAGGTGATCGTGCATGATCTGGCGCGCTGCGACATGCACCGGGCCGTGGCCGACGCCTTCCGCATGAGCAAGGTCGTCCTCGCCACCACCACCTACAACGCGGACGTCTTCCCCTTCATGCGCGAGTTTATCCACCACCTCACCGAGCGCAATTTCGCCAACCGCACCGTCGCGTTCATCGAAAACGGCAGCTGGGCGCCCATGGCCGCGAAGGTGATGCAGGGCATGCTGGAAAAGAGCAAGAACCTGTGCTGCGCGCAGCCGTGCGTGCGCGTCTGCTCCGCCCTGAACGAGCAAAGCGCCGCGCAGATCGAAGCGCTGGCCGAGGAGCTGTGCAAGGCCTGAGCCGCGCCGGCTTTCTTCAAGAAGCGCTTTACGAAAATTAACATATGCTTTATAATAGATCCCGTACAGAGGCGTTTTGCCGCGTGCGGGGTCTGTTTTTTCGCCCCCTGCGTGCAGCCGCCGGAAAAAACGACAGAGAAAAGGAGCGCAAGAGCATGGATATCGAAAAAGTGATCTCCGGGATGACGCTTGAGGAAAAGGCCGGGCTTTGCTCCGGCAGAGATTTCTGGCACACCAAGGCAGTGGAACGTCTGGGCGTACCGAGCGTGATGATGTGCGACGGCCCGCACGGCCTGCGCAAGCAAAAGGGCGAGGGCGACCATCTGGGCATCAACGAGAGCATCGAGACCGTGTGCTATCCGACGGCTTCCGCGCTGGCTTCCTCGTTTGACCGCGCGCTGCTGCGCAGGCTGGGCGAGGCGCTGGGCCGGGAGTGTCAGGCGGAAAACGTAGGCATGCTGCTCGGCCCGGGCGTGAATATGAAGCGCAGCCCGCTCTGCGGCCGAAATTTCGAATATTTCTCCGAGGATCCGTATCTGGCGGGCGAGCTGGGCAGCGCGTATGTCCTCAGCCTGCAGGAGCAGGGCGTGTCCGCCTGCGTGAAGCATTTCGCCGCCAACAATCAGGAGACCCGCCGCCAGAGCGGCACCTCCAACCTCGACGAGCGCACTTTGCACGAGATCTACCTGCCCGCGTTTGAGGCAGTGGTCAAAAAGGGCGGCACGCGCAGCGTGATGTGCGCCTACAACGCGGTCAACGGCGTGTTCTGCGCAGAGAACACCGAGCTTCTGACAGACATCCTGCGCAAAAAATGGGGCTTCACCGGCTTTGTCGTGACGGACTGGGGCGCAGTGAAGGATCGCGTGAACGGTCTGCTGGCCGGGCTCGATCTGGAAATGCCCGGCGGCCCCGGCTCGAAGGACGCCGCGATCGTGCAGGCCGT
>JAUMYC010000225.1 GCA_030528845.1 Eubacteriales bacterium | reverse complement strand
CTGTTCCCGATGAGCGAAAACCCGTTCGTCTGCGATCAGTGCCGCAAGAGCATTGCGCGCATCCGCGACTATGACCATCAGAACAGGACGAATCTGGAGCAGACGGCCCGCGTCTATATCGCCGAGCGGATGGAGATCGCGGCGGCGGCCAAGGCGCTCTTTCAGCATCCCAATACGGTGCGCTACCGCCTGAGCAAGATTCAGAAGCTGATGGAGATCGAGGACGACGCGCTCTTTGCGCCGATGCTCAGCCTGATGATCAACCTCTCCAACATCCTGGAGGACGAGGGGCGCGGCTGAGGGATGGAGGACAGCATGGAAAACGAAAGACTGGCGCCGGGCGATATCGTCCGGCATTTTAAGGGAAACCTGTATGAGATCCTCTGCTTTGCGCTGTGCAGCGAGACGCAGGAGGAAATGGTGGTCTACCGCGCGCTGTATGGCGGAGGCGGAACCTGGGTGAGGAAAAAGGAGATGTTTCTTTCCCCTGTCGACAGGGAGAAATACCCGGACGCCGGGCAGATGTACCGGTTTGAAAAGGTGCAGGAGGCGCGCGGTGACAAAGAATGATATGCGGCTGCGCGCGGCGAAGCTGACCGTGCCGGTGATGTGCGGCTATCTGTTTCTGGGCACAGCGTTCGGCGCGACACTGGCGCAGGCGGGCTTTGGCCCGGCGTGGGCGCTGATGATGAGCGGACTGATCTATGCCGGCAGCCTGCAGTTTGTGATGGTGCCGCTGATGGCGGCCGGCGCGGGCCTTGCGACCGCTGCGCTGACAGCGCTGATGGTCAACGCGCGCCATCTGTTTTACGGCGTGAGCTATATCGAGCGCTTTAAGCGCTTTCCTGCGCTGGTGAGGCCGTATATGGTCTTTTCGCTGACGGATGAGACGTACTCGGTCTTCTGCAGCCTGCCCAAGGACGAGGAAAACGGGGTCATGATCCGCGTGGCGCTCTATGACCAGATCTACTGGGTGACGGGCTCCGTCGTGGGCGGTCTGCTTGCCCAGCAGATTCCCTTTGACCTGACGGGCATTGATTTTTCGATGACCGCGCTGTTTATCGTCATCTGCGTGGAACGGGCGCTTGACAGCAAGGGCCGGCTGCCGCTGGCGATCGGCGGCGCATGCGCGATTATCTGCCTGATTCTGCTGGGGCCGGATGCGTTCCTCGCGCCTGCGCTGGCTGTGACGGCGCTGCTGCTGACGCTGCTGTGCAGGAAGGGGGAGAGGGCATGAATGTGCATGCGCTTTTGATCGTGCTGATCTGCGCGGGCGTGACGCTGATGCTGCGCGCGATGCCGTTTCTCTTTTTCGGCGGCAAGAAGGGCGTGCCGGGCCTGATCACAAGGCTGGGCGCGATGCTTCCGCCGGCAATCATGGCGGCGCTGGTCGTCTATTGTCTCAAGTCGGTGCCGTATGGCGCGTTTGCTGACGGCGCAAAGCAGCTGATCGCGGCGGCGGCGGTCGTCGCGCTGCATCTGTGGCGGCGCAGCACGCTGCTGAGCATCGCGGGGGGGACGGCGGTATACATGTTCCTGATCCGCATCTGAGAAAGCAACAAGGAGAACAGCTATGAACATCATTGCCCGTGCGGCAGTTTACATCTATGACGGGAGCGCGATGGCGCCTGTCTTCCCGGCAAAGCCCGGAAGGCCTGCGGACGAGAGCGGCGCCTATCTCTCTGCGGTGGCGGAGAAAATCATGTCCTCCGACACGAGCCGCACCACCTGCGTGGAGCCGGGCAGCGCGCAGGAGGAGATGCTCAAGCGCTTTGGCTATACGCCCTTTGGCGAGGCGGCGGAAACGCTCATGCGCGGCATGGACGAGAGCATGCAGGCGCTGGAGATTCCGCGCAGCGGATTTGACATGGTGATCTTCTCCTTTGACAAGGATAATGATCCGCATCTGTGCGTCGTGCAGCTGCCCTACAGGCGCGCGATGGTGCACCGGCTGGAGATGGAGGGCGAAACGATCGCCACCAGCGTCGAGGAGCACGGCTTCGTGCTGCCGCTTGCCGGATCAAAGGCGTTTTCGGGTTTCGTGGTCAATCTCTCCACGGGCGATATCCGCCTGCGCGACACGGCGGTGCTGACGAACGTGGGCAACCGGATGCTCTTTTCTGAGGCGCTCTTTGCCATGGCGCCCACGCGTACGACGAAGGAGGCCGTGCAGGCGGTCAGCGAGATGATCGTGCAGGCCGCGCCGCCGGAGATGACCGAGCAGGAGATCAAGCCGGCGCTCAAGCGCGCGATGGCGAAATCCATTGAGGAGAAGGGCGTCATCGACGTGCAGGACGTCGCCGAGGAGGTCTTCCGCTCCGATCCCGAGCGCGAGGCGATCATCTCGGAGGTCTCCCGTCAGATGCAGGAGGAAGCGATTGAGCCGGTGATCCCGGTGGAAAACAAGCGCGTGATGACCCAGCTGCAGAAGCTGAAGATCAAGACGGACAACGGCATTTCCATCACGCTGCCGCGCACGCTCGCCGACGATGAAAACAGCTTTGCCGTCGTCCCCAACGACGATGGCACGGTATCGATCATCATCAGCCGCGTGCAGGAGCTCAAGACCGAATAAAGCAGGAGGGTGCATATGGATTTTACGCAATACGGGCCGTTTATCCTGGAGGAGACGGCGGCGCTGCTGGCGATTGACAGCCCCAGCGGCATGACGAAGACGGCGGCGGAGCACGTCGCGGCGCGCTTTGCGGCGTTGGGATACGAGGCGAAGTGCACGATCAAGCGCGGTGTCTTCGTGAATCTGGGCGGCAAAGACAAGGAGAACGCTATCCTGCTGGAGGCGCATCTGGATACGCTGGGCGGCATGGTGTGCGAGGTGAAAGCGAACGGCAGGCTGAAGATCACGCCGGTGGGCGGCCTGCGCGCGCAGAATATCGAGACGGAGAACTGCCGCGTGATCACCAAGTCGGGCGCGGTGATCGAGGGCACGGCGCAGATTGAGAACGCCTCCGTGCACGTCAATGGCAAGTACAATGACGTGCAGCGCACGTTTGACACGATCGAGATCGTGCTGGATGAGCCGGTCGGGACGGCAGAGGAGACGAAGGCGCTTGGCGTGCAGGCGGGCGATTACGTCTGCTTTGATCCGCGTACGCGCATCACGGACAACGGCTACATCAAGAGCCGCTTCCTTGACGACAAGCTGAGCGTGGGCATCGTGCTGGCGTACGCCAAGTACCTCAGGGATGCGCAGATCACGCCTGAGCGCGCCGTATACGTCCATGTGACGGCGTACGAAGAGGTGGGCCATGGCGGCAGCGCAGGCGTGCCTCAGGGCGTTACAGAGGCGATTGCGGTGGATATGGGCTGCGTGGGCGAGGGGCTCACGTGCGACGAGCGCAAGGTCTCCATCTGCGCTAAGGACAGCAGCGGCCCGTTTGACTACGAGGTCGTCTGCGGCCTGATTGCCGCGGCGCAGAAGATGGACGCCGCCTACGCGGTGGACGTCTATCCGCATTACAGCAGCGACGTGGCGACAACGCTGCGCGCGGGCAACGACGTGCGCCATGGCCTGATTGGCGCGGGCGTGTATGCCTCCCATGGCTACGAGCGCAGCCATGTCGACGGCGCGGTCGCCGCGCTGAAGGTGCTGGCCGGATATATTGAATAAAGACAAAGGGCCGTCGGGGCTTCCCCGACGGCACTTTGGATTATTAGAGA
>JAUMYC010000224.1 GCA_030528845.1 Eubacteriales bacterium | reverse complement strand
AGCCTGCTAACTTTTTCGCGCTCTTTTGCGTCACTTACATTTTAGCGAATACACCCCCGCTCCTTTCCGATACATCAGTTTTTCTGATTATAGCATGTATCCTCCGTATTATCCACCGCATCCTCGCGCGGACGCGCCGCACAGCGGATCTTCCAAATTGACATTTTTACGACAAAATGTTATTATTATGTATAAAATCGCAGGAAGGGGCTCGATCACCATGAAGATGATCCGAGGGATATACGGGATTCTGCTGTGCTGCGTTTTGATGTGCAGCATGTGCTTTGCGGCGGCAGAGGAACACACAGACGCCGCAGCTCTGGCAAAGAAATATGGACTGATCGACCTCCATCTGCATCTGGACGGCTCTCTTTCGCCGGATTCCGTCCGGGAGCTTGCGACGATGCAGGGCATCGCCATCCCCGAGGATGACGATGAATTGCTCTCTCTCCTTCAGGTGGACGAAGACTGCAGGGATCTGAACGAATATCTGGAAAAGTTTGATTTCACGGTATCCCTGCTCCAGACAAAAGAAGCGCTGAGCACGTCCGTATACAATCTGGAGCGGCAGCTGGAGGAGCTTGGCATGCTCTATGCGGAGATCCGCTTTGCCCCGCAGCTGCACACGCAGAAGGGCTTGACGCAGGCCGAGATCGTGGAAGCCGTGATCGAGGGCATGAACCGGTGCGACTTCCGCTCCTCGCTGATCCTGTGCTGCATGCGCGGCGACAATAACCACGAGGAAAACATCGAGACCGTGTATGTGGCGAAGGAATATCTCGGAAAAGGCGTCTCTGCGCTCGACATCGCGGGGGCAGAGGCTCTCTTCCCGACTGCCGATTTTGAGGACCTCTTCCTCCTCGCAGCCGAGCTGGGCATTCCCTATACGATCCATGCCGGCGAAGCGGACGGGCCTTCCAGCGTGTATGAAGCGCTGCGCTTTGGCGCGAAGCGCATCGGGCACGGAGTCCGAGCAGCGGAAGACGAGGCGCTGATGCGTCGTCTGGCAGAAGAGGGCGTCACGCTTGAGATCTGCCCCACCAGCAATCTGAACACGGCCATATTTGAAAAGATGGAAGATTCTCCCCTGCTGCCGATGCTTGAAAAGGGCATCAGGGTCACGATCAATTCGGATAATATGGTCGTTTCGGCAACCGACGTTCAGCAGGAACTGATGAAGGTGATCGAAGCGTTCTCCCTGACGGAAGAGCAGCTTTGGCAGCTTGCGCAAAATGCCGTCGATGCCTCTTACGCCGACAGCGAAACCAAGGATTGGCTCACCGCCGAACTGGCAAAGAGGATCTCCGATTGATTTCGAAACGACCTGCCTAAGAGAGAACCGCGCGGCAGGACAGAAGAAAAACCAAAGAATAAAAAAGACGCCCCTTCGGCCGTTCAGCGCTGTATGCTGAACGGCCGAAGGGGCGCTTTGCACCGGCGTATCGTTACGTCGGTTCGCTTTTTTTCCTGAGCTTCGGCAGCGCCATCGTCACATTGCCCTTGCTCATCACATCAAAGGCGACGGCGAGCAGCAGCACGAGGCCCTTCACGACATGCTGCAGATTCTGCGACAGGCCCATCAAGGACATGCCGTTGTTCAGCACGCCCATGATCATCGCGCCGATCAGCGCTCCGCCGATGGTGCCGGTCCCGCCGTAGGCGGATGCGCCGCCGATGAAGCAGCTGGCGATGGCGTCCATCTCAAAGCTCTGTCCGGCGACGGGGCTGGCGGAGTTCAGGCGCGCCGCAAACACAAGGCCTGCGACGGCGGCGAGGAAGCCCATGTTGGTGTACGCAAAGAACAGCATCTGCTCCGTCTTCACGCCGGAAAGTCTGGCCGCCTTCATATTGCCGCCGATGGCGTACAAATGCCGCCCGGGCACCGTCTTCTGCGTAAAGAAGCTGTATACCAGCAGCAGCACGCCCAGAAGCACGAGCACGGTGGGGATGCCCTTGAAGCACGCCAGCTTGTAGAACAGATACACCACGAACGCGGAAATGAGGAGGAGCTTTACCGTCTGCGCAAGGGGGCTGTAAGTCTCATAGCCGCTGCGCCTGCGCTTCATATGACCGGCGACCTGCACCGCGCAGAAGGCCGCAACGATCGCCGCGCCCACGAGCACCGCAAGAAGATTCAGCTCCGATCCAAACAGCGTTATCCCCTCTCCGATGTCGGGCAGAAAGCCGGTGAACAGGTTCTGATAGGCCTGCGGGAAGGGGCCGATCGTCTCGCCGCCCTTGAGGATGAGCAGCGTCGCGCCGCGGAACACGAGCATGCCGCTGAGCGTGGTGATAAACGGCGGGATCTTCATATACGCGATCCAGAAGCCCTGCCACGCGCCCAGCAGCGTGCCCAGCAGCAGGCACAGCGCGACGGACAGATAAACGTTCCACTGCCATTCTATGATGAATATGGCGCAGCACGCGCCGACGATGGCGACCACGGAACCGACGGACAGGTCGATATTACCGCCCGTCAGGATGCACAGCAGCATGCCGATCGCCAGAATGACCACATACGCGTTCTGATTGATCAGATTGCTGATGTTCATGGGGTTGAGGATCTTCCCCTGCGTGAAGAAATAGAAATAGATGATAATGCAAACCAGCACGACGAGCATCGCAAATTCGCGCATGCTGCCGGTGAACAGTTTTTTCTTCATACGCCAGCCCTCTCCTTACTGTCCTGCATGATGTATCCCATGATCGTTTCCTGCGTAACGCCCTTGTTTTCCATTTCGGCCAGAATGCGGCCCTCGTTCATCACATAAATGCGGTCGCACATGCCCAAGATCTCCGGCAGCTCGGAGGAGACCAGCAAAACGCTCTTGCCCTGTCCGACCAGCCGGTTGATGATCTCGTAGATCTCATACTTGGCGCCTACGTCCACGCCGCGCGTCGGCTCGTCCAGCATGAGAATGTCGGGCTCGGCGCAGATCCATTTGGCGAGCAGGACCTTCTGCTGGTTGCCGCCGGAGAGCTGCCCCGCAGCCTTGTCCACCGTCTCGGCTTTGATCCCCAGCTGCTCGCGCAGCTGCTTGGCATGCTCTGTCTCGACGTCTTCGTCGATCACGCCGCGCCTGCTGATGAGGTCGGGCCGCGAGAGCGTGATATTATGCTTGATGCTGTCGGAAAGGATCAGACCGTCGCCCTTTCTGTCCTCCGTGACGTATGCCAGCCCGGCCCGAACGGCCTGCGGGATGCTGTGCAGATGCACCTCTTTGCCGCCGAGGAACAGCCGCCCGGAGATCCCCGTGCCGTAAGCATGCCCGAACACGGACATGCAAAGCTCCGTGCGCCCGGAGCCGACCAGCCCCGCGATGCCGACGACCTCTCCCCTGCGCACGTTCAGAGAGACGTTGTCCACCACCTTGCGCTCCGCGTACAGCGCATGATGGACGTTCCAGCCGCGGATCTCCATGGCCACCTCGCCGATATTGCGTTCCCGGGCGGGATATCGGCCGGTCATCTGCCGCCCGACCATGCCCCTGATGATCCGATCCTCCGAGATCTCCTCGGCGCTGTCCAGCGTTTCTATGGTCCTGCCGTCGCGAATGATCGTTATCTTATCCGCGCAATAGCGGATCTCATTGAGTTTATGGGAGATGATGATGCTGGAAATGCCATCGCCCTTCAGCCGAAGCAGCAGATCCAGCAGTTTTTTCGCGTCGCTGTCGTTCAGGGA
>JAUMYC010000223.1:1796-3696 GCA_030528845.1 Eubacteriales bacterium | reverse complement strand
TTGCGGGAACCCTTTTCTTTGGAAAAAGAAAAGGGTTCCCGCGCCCTCCTAAAAGAAACCAATTTTTAGGGGCGCGGGGATCGTTTGCTGCATCCTGCTTCGGCGCTTCCCGCCCCGCAAAACATTCTCGACACAACAGAGAGAAGGTTACCACATTTCGCGGCAACCTTCCATCAAATCAATATTATATCTCTCGCTTCCGCACACAATTTGGCCGCATCGCCTCACTGCGAAAGGGCTTTCTTTTCTTCGGCGGAGTTGAGCCGGTCGATCCGCCAGATGAAGAACACGGAAACGGCCATCACCGCCGCCGTGAGCAGCACCAGCATCTGCTTGCCGCCGAAGGCCATGCCCAGGAGCTCCAGATGCAGCTCCTCCGTGTGCGTCACGAAGGTGCGCCCGATGAACACGCCCAGGAACACGGCCATATTGGCCACCGCGGAATAAAAGCCGATGAACGCGGTCTGGTTCTTTTCGGGGATGTTGACATAGGGGATGCAGGTGAAGGAGAGGTTGATGCCGATGCCCATGACGTAGGCCAGCATGCACGCTGCGGGATAGAGCCAGACCGTGCCGGGCGTGACGAGGCCGAGCAGCACATAATGCAGCATATAAAAGCCCATGGCCACGTAGAGCATCTTGAACCAGCTCATGTTATACTTGGCCGCCAGCCTGCTCCAGACCGGCGTGAGCAGCAGCACCGCCGGCACGTTGAGCATGCTCACCGTCATGATGAACGAATAGTTCACCTCGATCTCCTGCAGAAGGTAGACCGTGTAATACGAGCCGGGGATGTTCGCCGCGATGTTCCACAGGAAGGTCATCGCCACCGTGCGCAGATATTTTTTCTCCTTGAACGGCGTCAGCAGCATATCCTTCACGGTAAACCTGCGCTCCGAGCCGGGATAGGGATATTCCTTGATCTTGGAATAGCTGATCATATCCACCACGACCATGACCACGCAGAAGGCGCGCAGGACCATCAAGCCCAGATATTCCTGATCTCTTGCGGCGAAGAAGTCGACGATGTTCGAGCCGATGAGGTTGAACACGGCCACCACCGCGCCGACGGTCATCGTGATCACGGTGAAGAACGAGCCGCGCACCCGCTCCGGCAGCGATTGCATCGTCCACACCGAGAACCCCGGCGCGAGGAACGCGTTGAGCACGTTCATGACCAGCACCGTGCCCGCAAAGACGAGCAGCCTGCCCTGCTGGCCCACGGGCAGCAGCGGCGTGATGCCGAGGATCACCACGTTCATGAACAATATGATCGCGCGCATCCAGATCAAAAGCGTCTTGCGCTTGGCAAAGCGCTCCATCAAAAGCGGCGCGAACAGCTGCAGCATGTTCGCCGCCGAGGAGATCAGGCTCAGCGTGCCGATGAACGCGTCGTCTGCATTGAGCAGGAGCAGCAGGCCCGTATAAAACGTGCCGCCGATCCAGTTGGCGACGATATTTGCCTCGTAATGGTAAAACAGCAGGCGCATCCTGTCGCCGGACTGGTCGTCGCCCTTGTTGTACCAGCCGCCTGTGACGATCTCTCCGGCCCGCCTGCCCGCCGCGCGAAAATCCGGATGCCGCAGCGTGTAGCCCAATTCCTGCAATTTCTCCCTGGAAATCTTCATGCGCACACCTCCGTCGGGGATGCAGCGTATTCTCGGCCCCGCTGCTTGCGCAGAAGGCCGTCGCTCCGTGTTTGGGGGATTATAGTATATTGATCGTACAGTTACACGACAACGCCCGTGAAATTTCCATTATTTCCGGGTAAATCTATGTCCTTATGATGGTTGCTCTTTCTCTCGGGCGAGGGCAAGGGTCGCCCCTACGGGTTCGCACTTCCCCAATACGGTTTCTTTTGGGAGGGTGCGGGAACCCTTTTCTTTTTCTAAAGTAAAGG
>JAUMYC010000223.1:0-1786 GCA_030528845.1 Eubacteriales bacterium | reverse complement strand
TGCTCTTTTTTCGGGCGATCGCAAGGGTCACCTCTACAAGCTCGCACTTCCCTATATGGTTTCTTTTGGGAGGGTGCGGGAACCCTTTTCTTTTTCTAAAGAAAAGGGTTCCCGCAATTCTCCTCAAGGAAGCAGCAGCATGGCGTCGCCGAAGGAGAAGAAGCGGTAGCGCTGCTCCACGGCGGTCTTGTAGGCCTCGAGGGTGCGCTCGCGCCCCTCAAAGGCGGAAACGAGCATGACCAGCGTGCTCTCCGGCAGATGGAAATTGGTGATAATGCCGTCGAGCGCCCTGAACTGATAGCCGGGCTTGATGAAGATGTCCGTCCAGCCGCCCGTCGCGCGCACCTCGCCGTCGCGCCACGCCGATTCCAGCGTGCGCACGCTGGTGGTGCCCACGGCAAAAATGCGCCCGCCCCGCGCGCGGACCTCTTTGATCTTCGCAGCGGATTCCTCCGGCACCTGAAAATATTCGCTGTGCATCTGGTGCTCGTCCAGGTTTTCCGCCTTCACCGGGCGGAACGTGCCCAGACCGACGTGCAGCAGCACCGGGATGATCTCCACGCCCATCGCCCTGATCTTCTCCAGCAGCTGCGGCGTGAAATGCAGCCCGGCGGTCGGCGCGGCGGCGGAGCCCTCCTCGCGCGCATAGACCGTCTGATAGCGCTCTTTGTCCTGCAGCTTTTCGTGGATATAGGGCGGCAGGGGCATCTCGCCCAGCTCGTCCAGCACGGCCTCGAACGAATCGCCCTGCCAGGAGAATTCCACGATGCGGCCGCCCGCGTCGGTGGTGTCGCAGATGGTCGCCTTGAGCTTGCCCTCGCCGAAGGAGACCTCCGCGCCCTGCCGCAGCTTCTTGCCCGGCTTGACCAGCGTCTCCCAGTGGTTGATATCGATGCGCTTGAGCAGCAAAATCTCGCTCGCGCCGCCGCCGGGCCTCGTGCCCAGCAGCCTCGCGGGCAGGACGCGCGTCACGTTGATGACCAGCGCGTCGCCCTTTTGCAGGTATTCCGGCAGGTCGTAAAAATGCCTGTGCGCAAATGCGCCCTCCTTGGGCAGAACGAACAGGCGGCTCGAATCGCGCGGCTCCACAGGGGTCTGCGCGATCAGCTCCTCGGGAAGGTCATACCAGAAATCGCTGGTCTTCATCATACAAGTGCGTCCTTTCGCCGTGCGTCGCTTTTGAGAATGGAATAGGCGACTTTGTCAAAGATACGGCCTTTATACAGCCCCGCCTGCCGCAGCGTACCCTCGTAGCGCATGCCGCATTTGATCATCGCGCGGCCGGATTTCGGGTTCTGCGCGTCGTGATAGGCCCATACGCGGTTGAAGCCCGCCTCGTCGAGCAGATAATCGATCACGGCGCGGCCCGCCTCCGGCATGACGCCCCGGCCCCAATAAGCGCGCGAGATCACCCAGCCCAGCTCCGCCGCCCGCGTGTCTTCGTCGATGCTCACGCAGGAGATGTCGCCGATGGCCTCGCCGGTCTCCTTCCAGACGATGCACCAGCCGTAATAGTTCGCGTTGACGTACTGGCTCTCGCGGAAGGCCAGCCAGCCGCGCGTCTGCTCCGGGTCGGTGTGCGTGTCCCATGTCAGATAACGCGTTACCTCGTCGTCGTTTGCCCAGTTATTGTACATGTCCTCGTAGTCCGCTTCACGAAACGGCCTCAGGATCAGCCGCTCTGTCTCCATAATTTTCGTGCCTTTGTGCTCCATTCCTGCCGCCTCCTGTTTTTTTGCGGGGAGGGTCTTTATTTTTGTAAATTAATACACACCCCCCGCCCCAC
>JAUMYC010000038.1:5523-15487 GCA_030528845.1 Eubacteriales bacterium | reverse complement strand
CTGCGAAAGGGCGCTTTCCATCGCCTCGGCGAACTCCTCGACGTTTGCAGCGGAGGTGGTGCTCTTCGCGCCGCTGCGCATGGCGCCGTAGAATTCCGCCGGGCTGATCTCGCGCCAGTCCAGATAGTTCGTGTATTTCGTTCCGTCCAGCATGACCGTCAGCGGGACGACGTGCAGGCCCAGCTCCTGCGCCAGCTCTGCGGAAAGATCGCAGGAAGAATCGGTAAGGATGATATAATCGCTCATCGGGAAGACCTCCTCAAAACATAAATCATATTTTCATTGAATATTTTCAGGCCGCATAGCCGCCGTATACCATAAAATAATGCAGGATCGTGCCCGCCAGCACAAAGGCGTGCCAGACGGCGTGCATCCATTTTTTGTCCTTGCGCCGATAAAAGAGGATGCCGCCGGTGTAGCACAGGCCGCCGCCGATCAGACAGGCGATCTGCCCCGCCGTCATCGTGCGCACGACCACGCCCAGCGCCAGCAGCGCCATCCAGCCCGTCACGATGTACAGCGCCATGGAGAGCTTTTTCCAGCGCTTCATATCGATGGCCGTGAACGTGGCGCCCACAGCCGTGCACGCCGTGACCAGCCCAAAGAGCGTCCAGCCCCTCCAGCCGCCGATCATCACCAGCGTCACGGGGATATAGGTGCCAAGGATCAACAGATAGACCATGCAATGGTCCAGCACGCGGAAGACCTTCTTCGCCCTCGGCGCGGTCAGCGCGTGATACAGGCAGGAGACCGTGTATAAAAGGATCATACTCGCGCCGTAGAGGCAGGCCGAGGTGATCATCACGCCGCTGTGCTGCTGCGCCCCGCGCAGGATCAGCATCACCATGCCCCACACCGCCAGCAGCGCGCCCGCGCCGTGGGTGATGGAGCTGGCCAGCTCCTCGCCGAGGCTGTAGCGATGCAGCCCCAGCCGTTCGCTCTTTTCGATCTTCGCTTCGCTCATCGCCGCACCTCCGGAAGGTATCTAATATACCGTATTAGTTTATCGCGTTTTTTCGATCATGTCAATCTATGTTTGTGACAATTTCTTGTCTTTTGAAAAATCATCTGTTGTTGTTTTGCAAAAAACATGATATGATAAGCAGACGGAAAAGGAAAGAGGAACCAAAATGAATTTCGACAGAGCCTTTGTCACCGCCAAGCTGCGCAAATGGGAGCATGTCATGGGCACGCTTTCCCTCCCTTCGTGGGAAATGCTGCCCCCCTTCGACCTGTATATGGATCAGGTCATCTCTCTGCTCAAGCAATATCTCAGCTTCTTCCCGGAGGAGCTCGGCGGCGAAAAATTCATCACCCAGAGCGCGATCAACAACTATGTGCGGCTCAAGATCATCCCCCCGCCGGTCAAAAAGCGCTACACGCGCTATCATCTGGCCTATCTGATCATCATCTGCTGCCTCAAGCCCACCCTGTCCATCTCTTACATCCAGAAGATGATCCCGCTGGAGCTCGACGAAGAGCAGATGAGCCGCTTCTACAACAATTTCGTAGATATGTTCCGCAATTCCACGCAGGCCTTCATCGGCCAGATCTCCACCGCAGCCGCGCATGTGCTCGACCCGCAGGACGGCTCGCAGGCTGCCATCTCCACCTTCGTCTGCACCACGGCCCTCACCGCCGGCCTCTCCAAGCTGCTCACCGAAAAGCTGCTCAATATCCAGAACGAGAGCGACCTTTCCAAGATCTGACGCCGCTCTTTTTCCCCGCAAAAAAAGCAAACCCTCCGCATGAACTTCTTCATGCGGAGGGTTTTTGTTCCCTTTTCGTTTTCCATCGTTCAGAGCAGCCGCTCGTCGCGCTCGCGCCGCCTGCGCCGCTCGATGCCGATCTGGATCCGGATCACCGCGCCCACGCCGGCCAGAGCGATCGCCGCGCCCGGCGCCCATGCCGGGAAACGGCTCTCTTCTTCCTTCTTTTTCTCTTCCTCATCCCGCACAACGCTCTTTCGCTCGGCGATCACCGTCTCCAGCGCCAGCACCTTTGCAAAGCGCTCGCCCGCCGCGTTTTCCCATGTCAGCTCCAGCGTGCCCTGCGTGCTGCCGTACAGCCCGTCCATGCTCGAAACGAGCAGGTTCGCCCGGCCCGTTTTGGACTCGCCCGGCTCGATGTTGCCCACGAGCACGGCGCTGCCCGCGTTGAGCCCGGGCACGTCGAAGGCCATCAGCACATTATACGCCGTGCCCTTGCCCATGTTGAAAAATTCCATGCCAAAGGCGAGGTTGTCGCCCTCCGTCGCCTTGTCGGGCAGGGCCGCCGCGCCGTGCTCCAGCCGCATTTTCTGTTCGATCTCCACGTACAGATCGGCCTGCATGCTCTCGCGCTGCCCCTCCGCCGTTTCATATTGCGCGTCCAGCGTCAGCTTCACAAAGCCGGGCGGCGCGTCCGGCGCGGCCATCAGCAAAAAGCCGACCTCCTCGCGCCCGCCCCGGGCGATCTCGGCCACATACACGCCGCTCGGCCCCTGCGGGATGATCTTCCCCTGCGGGTCGCTGACCGTCAGCACGATGTTCCCCGCCGGTTCGTAGGCGTTCGTGTTCACGAGCGTCACGCGCAGCAGCGCCGTCTCCCCCGCCTCGATCGCGCCGCCCTCGACGGCATATTCCTGCGCGATGAGCTTCACAGCCGCATAGCGCGCGGCCTGCGCACCCTGCGCCAGCAGCAGGCATACCGCCAGCGCAAAGGCCGTCCATCTCCTCCCGTTCATTCTCTTCCTCCCTCCGCTCACAGCACGCGGATGTTGTTCACCACGCTGTCCCGAAAGATCGGCCGCAGCTTGCCGCGCACGCCCGCGAGGCACAGCAGCAGCATCGGCGCGAAATACACCGGCGTGATGAGGATCAGCCTCGCGTCTCCGTTCAGATACGCGCTCCACGTCTGAAACTGCCCGAACAGCAGGAAGTTCAGCGCCGCCGTGACGGGCCATGCGATCAGCAGGCCGACGAAAAACACCCGGTAAAACTGCCAGACATACGCCCGGAACACCTCGCGCCTGTCCGCGCCCACGGCCCTGAGCGTGCCGATCTGCCGCACATCCGCGCGGATGCGCCCGGACACGGCGTTGCTCAGCATCGCCCATGTGAACGCAAAGAGCAGGCCGCCCACCACGATAAACACGATCAGGAAGACCGTCGCGTCTTTTTTCCTATCCTCGACGATCTCTCCGTAATCGGTGAAGCTCCTGTTGCTGCGCATGCCGATCCTCTCGATCTGCGCCGCCACCGGCCCCCGCGTCTCCTCGTCCAGATCGTCGTCCAGCCAGATCTCCGCCTCGGAAATGCCCGCGTCGCCCAGCTGCTCGCGCCCGGTCAGAATGACCACCTGCGCGCCATACCCGCTGTTTGCCTCGTGCGTCAGCAGCGCGCCGATCTTCACGCTGCGCCGCACGCGCTCCACGTCCTCCGGCCAGGTGCGCACGTCCTCTTCGTCATAGGTGCATACGCCCTCCGAGCGCCACCATTCGTATTCCAGCACGCCGCCCGCGCGGAACATGTCGTTTTCAAACAGTTCCGTGAAGGTATAGGTCTCCTTGCGCTCCCGGGCATAGCCGCCGCCGATCAGTTCCTCTCCCGGAAAGATCGTCTCGCCGTCATAGAGCGTGCATGTGCCTCCGCTGCCGCTCTCGTCCACTTCGTAGGCGATCTGCACCGAGCGCGGCGCTATCAGCAGCACCTCCTCGCCCGAGAGGATCTTCTCCACGTTCAGCGAGCCCGCGTATACATACTCTTCCAGCTCCTCTATCTTCGCGCGCGTCAGCCCGACCAGCGGCACCTCGATCGCCTCGCCCTCGA
Source organism: Eubacteriales bacterium (assembly GCA_030528845.1). The sequence continues at coordinate 11,678 of JAUMYC010000038.1, read as the reverse complement.
TGCCGAAGCGCTGCTTCATCGCCTGATAATCCGCATAGGCCTGCGCCATGCCGAAGCTCTCTGCCTTCTGCGCATAGGCCTCCTCCGGCGTCAGCCCGCGCTTGAGCCAGAGCATCCGGTCAAACCCGTACAGCTCCTCAAAGGCGTAGCTCGCCATCGAACCGAAATGCCCGACGGTGATGTAATCCGAGATCTCGTCCACCATGATCAGCGCCGTCTGCTGCGTCCTCGTCTCCGTGCGCGTCACGCCCGGCAGCTCTTCGATCTCATACAGATCCGAATACAGGAAGCGGTTGCCGCTGCGGTCCTCGTTGAGGAAGCCGCCGTATTCCCACGGCTTGTCTTCGTAATATCTGCTCGGCTCGCGCAGCGTGATGTCTGGGTCCTCCGGAACGACCACGATGTCCCACATATTCGCGCCGAACGCGGCCGCGATCGAAAAGAGCACCCCGCCCGCGGCCAGCAGCGCCGTCAGCCCTGCCGTGCGCCCGCGCCGCAGGCCCATGCTGCGCCGTGCGATGAGCCTGTGCGGCACAAACCTGCGGCTGCTCCTTTCCCCCTTGCGCAGAAACATGCGCGTCAGGTCGATATCGCGCACGGCCTGCATCGGCGTGATGCGCGCGCTGCGATGCAGCGGCACGAGCGTCGCCAGCGTGATGCACAGCGCGCAGGCGGCCGCGTCCGCCGCGATCATCCACAGCGGCACATGCCACACCAGCCAGCCCGTGCCCAGCCGCACCAAGAGCCCCAGCGCGCCCAGCGCCAGCGCGACGCCCGCCGGCAGCGTGCACAGCATGACGCCCAGCGTCTCGCGCAGCAGAATGCGCCGGATCTGCGTCTGCGTCGCGCCGATGGCGCGCAGCATGCCGATCTGTCCCTTGCGCCGGTCGATGTTCGAGGTCATCGCGTTCGCAATGCCCGCCATGGCCGCCATCGTCAGCGCGCCGAAGACCGCGATAAAGCCCAGCGCAAGAGCGCTGTCCTCGCCTGCTCCGTCCACAAAAAGCGTATGCCATATGCTGTTGTTCCATATACGGCTGCAGAAGAACGTCTTCCCAAACGCCTTTTCGTGCTCCTCCACCAGCAGCCCGAGCTTCTCCGCCGCCGCTTCTTCGTCTCTGCCATAGCGCCCGATGAGCAGCTCCGCCTCGCGCGCGCCGGGCTCCAACGGCTCCTGCGCGCTCACGAGCACCTCCGGCGCGATCCAGAACCGCTCCACGGCGTGATCCCGCCAATAGTTATACCACTGCCCGTAGCGCTCGTCGCCCTTCTTGTCCAGAAGGCCCACCAGTACAAAGCTCTTTTCGATCTCCTGCGCCATGGCCTGCTCGCCGTCAAAGCAGCGCAGCTTCAGCGTGATCGTGTCGCCGATCCCGGCCTTGCTGCGCATGCGCAGCAGCAGGCTGCTCTCCATGGCGATCTCGCCTTCCTCATGCGGAAAACGCCCCTCCAGCAGCTGATAGCGCATCAGCTCGTCCGCCCGCTCGTCATAGCGCGCCGCGACAAAGGCCTCGTTTTCGTTCCTGCCGATCTCCTCCGAGACGTACAGAAGCTCCATCTGCGCCGTCTGCTCAAAGATCCTCTCCTCGTCGATCTGCTCGCGCAGCCGCTGCGGCGCGTTCCACACCAGCTCGTCCGCCACGCCGTAATCCCGCGCGGCCTGCTCCTCCAGCGAGGCCATCAGGCTGCTCATGCCAAAGAGCGCCGCCGACAGAAAGAACACGGCCAGCGCCACGCCCAGCATCAAGATCGCGTTCTGCTTTCCCCTGCGGCGCAGGTTCCCCATCGCCACGGCGTTGAGCGTCAGCTCTTTTCTTCTCTTTTTTCCGGCCATTTTTCTCATGCACCTCCCGCGAGGCCGCCCTCCGGCAGCCCGCCTCCGCGATAGCGTGCGCTGTCGGAGACGACCTTGCCGTCCTCGATGCGGATGATCCTCTCGGATTGCTCCGCAATGCCCAGATCGTGCGTCACCAGCACCAGCGTCACGCCCATCTCCACGCTCGTCTCGCGCAGCAGCGCGAGCACCTCGCGGCCGCTGCGGCCGTCGAGGTTGCCCGTCGGCTCGTCCGCAAAGAGCACGCCCGGCTTGTTCGCCAGCGCCCGCGCAATGGCCACGCGCTGCTGCTGCCCGCCGGACATCGCCCCGGGCAGATGATCCAGCCGGTCGCCCAGCCCCAGCTGCTCGATCAGCCGGTCGATATGCTTATAGTCCGGCTTTTTGCCGTCCAGCATCACCGGCAGCAGGATATTTTCGTATGCCGTCAGCTCCTGCACGAGGTTATAGGCCTGAAACACAAAGCCGAACCTGCGCCTGCGCAGGATGGAGAGCTGGTCGTCCGAATAGCCGAACAGCGGCTTCTCCTGATACCAGACCTGCCCCTCCGTGGGCGCTTCCAGCCCGCCCAGAATATGCAGCAGCGTGGATTTTCCGCTGCCGCTCGGCCCCGTGATGGCCGTGAAGGATCTCTTCTCAAATTCGATCGTCACGCCGTCCACCGCGCGCACCAGCGCCTCGCCCCCGGCGTATTTTTTATATAGATTTTCGCAACGCAAGATCGCCGCCATGTCTCTCTTCCTCCGTTTTTTCCTTTTCTGCGCCTTTATCATAGCACGCCAACCTTACGCCAAGGTGACGGACTCTCTCCCAAAAGCAAAAAGAACGCCCCCGGGAGCGGTCCAATAAAACAGGTTAATCATGTTTTCGGGAAGCGGCATGAGTGATCATGCCGCTTTTCCGTTCATAACGTCATATGAAAAGAATATATCCATGATACAGCAGATTGTATTTTGCCAATATTTTTCCGGTGGGCAACAGGAGAATTTACGGCAGCGGTCAACATCATTCTCTGTCAGGGGCAGTTGCCCGTTGCATTTGTCCATATAAATGCTATAATTCTTCCTGTAGACTCGTCCCGTCAGGCGGGGGGATCCCGCAATTGTCAGGCTCTCAAAACGGCTGCGCTTCGGCGGCGTTGAAGGCTTTGACGTCTTCAGACAATTATTCCCTGCGGCAATTGCATTCAAGAAATATTTTAACCAGAGGTTTTAGTTATGACCTTTACGAATCGCACCCATCGAAAAAAAGCAGAAAAAACGATCCGTCGTCCCGTAATAATAATCTGCAAAATCGTCGGTATCGTGTGTCTTGCTGTTGTTTTTGCGATCCTGGCGCTGAACCTGTTGAAATTTGCCATTTATCCTGACTATTATGCCATCAAAACAGACATTTGCACAAATCCCGGTCTGGGGGACGGTTTTGTCTGTCAAGGCATCTGTGAATATGAAGAAGGCGGCAAATTTTTCATCTCCGGATATATGCAGGGGGAAAAGGCAAGCCGCATTTATGTCACAGACACAGAAAACGATTCCTACTATGTTTCGCTTTCTCTTGCCGGCGAAGACTTCAAGGGCCATGTCGGAGGGATCGCCACACATGGCGAGGAGATTTACATTGTTTGCGACCACGCCATACATCTCCTCCCTTTGCAGCGCCTGCTTGATGCGAAAAACGGGGATGTTCTTGAGATTGTCGATGCGATCGAAATGGATAACGCCGGCTCCTCCGTCTATGCCGATGATAATTATCTCTATGTAGGAGAGTTCCATAACGGCGCAGAGTACATCACCTATCACCCCTACGACACGCCGGACGGGCGGTATCACGCCATAATCACACGGTACAGCCTTGACGACCTTACCTCTCCCGACAAAATATACTCTATACGGGATAAGGTGCAGGGCATCTGTTTCACGCCCAACGGCAAAATTTGCCTCTCCACATCATTCGGCTTCACCGACAGCCACTACTATGTGTACGACGAGAGCAAGGCCACTGACTCCGGCCTGACGCTGCATGGCGCTCCCGTATTTTATCTCTGGGATGTGGAAAAGACGATCAGCGGCCCCGCCATGGCGGAAGGGATCGATTCCTACAACGGCCAGATCATCACCCTCTCGGAAAGCGCGTCCAATAAATACATCTTCGGGAAGTTCTTCTTTGCCGATAAAATCGTTGCCCTCGACCTTGTCGGCGACTAAAGCCGGGACAGGTACGCCCCCCGGGACAGCCGCAGCCCGCTAAAAGCCGGCAGGCAAGCCAAGGAGAAATTATCGAGCGTAGGATAACCTCCAAATAAGACAGTATGAGAACATAACCGGCATAGGGCAGCTGCTCGCCGGCAGTGTTCTCATACTGTCTTTTTGGAAGATGTCCCCGGCGCTTTGTTCAATGCAGCGACATGTCCGTCATCTGCCCCTCGATCAGCGGCATATACACCGACACGCGCAGTCCCTCGCCCGTATTTTCCGCCACGGCGCCGCCGTGATGGTTTTCCATGATGCTGCGCGTGATGGCCAGCCCCAGCCCGCTGCCGTTCCCCTTGCCCGGCTCCACCCGGCAAAAGCGCGAAAAGAGCGTCGGCAGCTTCGCCTCCGGCACGCCGCCTCCGTCGTCGCTCACGCTCAGCCAGACAAAATCCTCCCGGCAGCTCAGCCGCAGCTCCACGCGGCCGCCCTCGCCCGTGTGCTCGCAGGCGTTTTTCAAGATATTGCCGATCGCCTCGCCCATCCACAGCGCGTCAAAACGGGCCCAGCCCGGGCTGCCCTCCAGCGTGATCTTTTTTCCCGGATACAGCCGGCGGAAAACTTGCGCCTGTTCGCGGCAGACCAGCGCCAGATCTCCCGGCGCAAAGCGCATCTCATAGGCGTTTGCGCGCAGCTTCTCCAGCCGCAGCAGCCCCAGCACCAGCCGTTCCATGCGGTCGATCAGCTCCAGCTGCTTCTTCGCGCCCGCGCTGCCGCTCTCCGCGTCCATCTCGCAATAGAGCCGCATGCCCGCAAGGGGCGTCTTGAGCTGATGCGAAATGTCCGCGATCAGCCCGGCGCTCTGCTGCGCCGACGCGCGCTGATGATCCCGCGCCTGCTCCAGCTCCGCCGCAAGGTCGGCCACGTCGTTGCGCAGAACAGCCAGCTCCTCGTCCTCCACGGAAAACTCCGGGGTCTTTCCGCCCTCCAGATATCCTTGTATCTCTTCATGCAGCCGCCAAAGCCGCTCCTGCCGCCGCTTTTTCCGGCGCAGCAGCACGACCGCCGCCGCCATGCAGCAGACCAGCAGCGCTCCAAAGGCGATCCAGCCGCTCATTCCGTCCATTTGTATCCCACCCCGCGCACCGTCGCGATGTGCTCCGGCCCGATCTTCTCGCGCAGCCTGCGGATATGCACCGAAAGCGTGTTGTCGTCCACAAACGTCCCGGCGTCATCCCAGATCCGGCCCAGCAGCTCCTCGCGCCGCACGCTCCTGCCCGCCGCGCGCACCAGCGCCTCCAGCAGGCGAAACTCCGTCGGCGTCAGCGCGATCTGCACTCCGGCCTTTTCCGCCAGCCCGGCGGCATATTCCACATAAATATCCCCGCAGCGATAGCACTCCGCCCCTTCTGTGCGCCGCAGCCGCGCACGCACCCGGGAGACGAGCTCGCGTATGCGGAAGGGCTTGGCCAGATAATCGTCTCCGCCGCTGTCGAGCCCCTTGACGATCTGGTCCTCCTCGTCATATGCCGTCAAAAAGACAATGGGCGTCTCTATGCCCCTGCCGCGCAGGTCTCTGCACAGGGAAAAGCCGTCTCCGTCGGGCAGCATCACGTCCAGGATGATCAGCTCCGGCCGCTCGTTCAGCGCCTTTTTCGCCTCCGCGCAGTCGCACGCCAGCACCGTCTCAAAGCCCTCCCGCCGCATCAGCTCGCCAATGCCCTCGCGCAGCGTCGTGTCGTCCTCGACCACCAGTATCTTCGTCTTCATGCCCATTTTATCGCCGAAAGAGCGTTTTCCGCAAAAGAAAACGCCCCCGCGCGCACACCTCCCCCGAAGTGATCCTGTACGGCTATAGTATATTCCCGCCGCCCGAAAAGTCAACCGCACGCGCCCGCAGGGATCATGGTCTTCGCGTGAGCAGCACGCCGGTAGGGAGCGGCTTGTCAAGGCGCTTCTTTCGGGCGACCGCAAGGGTCGCCCCTACGGACAGAGAACGCGCTGCGGGCTCGGCACGACGGTAGGGGGCGGCCTTGCGCCGACCCGACACGACAAACGAGAACCGCCTGCGCAATGCCAAGGCGCTTCTTTCGGGCGACCGCAAGGGTCGCCCCTACGGACAGAGAACGCGC
>JAUMYC010000038.1:0-5423 GCA_030528845.1 Eubacteriales bacterium | reverse complement strand
GACGGTAGGGGGCGGCCTTGCGCCGACCCGACACGACAAACGAGAACCGCCTGCGTTATGCCAAGGCGCTTCTTTCGGGCGACCGCAAGGGTCGCCCCTACGGGCTGCGCACCCTACTGCGCATGCTGTTTTCCCAATATCGGTTTCTTTTCAGAGGGGGTTCGGGGGAGACCTTTTTCTTTTCCCAAAGAAAAAGGTCTCCCCCGCAAAACTCCTATCGCAAACCTCACCACTCGGCGATGACGCCGTCGCTGTCGCGCCAGATGGGGTTGTGCCAGTCGTGCCCTTCCTCGGCCATCTTGCGAACATATTTCTCGTCGATCTCCACGCCAAGGCCCGGGCCGGTCAGCAGCTCGCAGTAGCCGTCCTTATATTGGAAGATCTCCGGATTCTTGAGATAATTGAGCAGATCGTAGCCCTCGTTATAATGAATGCCCGCGCTCTGCTCCTGAATGAACGCGTTGGGCGAGCAGAAGTCCACCTGCAGGCAGGCGGCCAGCGCGATCGGCCCGAGCGGGCAGTGCGGCGCGATGGCCACGTCGAAGCACTCCGCCATCGCGGCGATCTTGCGCGTTTCGAGGATGCCGCCGGCATGGCTCACGTCCGGCTGCAGAATGTCCACGCCGCCGCGCCTGAGCATGCTCTTGAAGCCCCAGCGGGTGAAGTTGCGCTCGCCGGTGGCGATCGGGATGCAGATGGATCGCGAAAGCTCGAGGAACTCCTCCTCGTTTTCGCACAGCACCGGCTCCTCCACGAACATCAGGTCGTAGGGCTCGAGCCGCTTCATCAGCTGCTTGGCCATGGTCTTGTGCACGCGCCCGTGGAAATCCACCGCGATGCCCAGATTCGGCGCGACCGAGCGGATCGCCTCCACGCGCTCCACCGTCTCGTCCAGCTTATGATAGCTGTCGATCCACTTGAGCTCGTCCGTTCCGTTCATTTTGATGGCGCTGTAGCCCTGTGCGATGGCCTCCAAAGCGGCGTTGGCCGTGTCGCGCGGGTGATCGCCGCCGATCCAGCGGTACACCTGGATCCTGTCGCGGCATTTTCCGCCCAGCATCTGCCAGACGGGCATGTTGTGATACTTGCCCTTGATGTCCCAGAGCGCCTGCTCGATGCCCGAGAGAGCGCTGGTCATGATGGGGCCGCCGCGATAGAAATTCGTGCGGTAGAGCGTCTGCCAGATGTCCTCGATGTCCTCGGCGCTTTTGCCGATGATCACCTTGGCAAATTCCTGCACGCACGCGGCCACGGTCGCCGCCTTGCCCTCCACGACGGGCTCGCCCCAGCCGACGACGCCGCTCTCGGTCGTGATCTTCACAAACAGCCAGCGCGGGGGCACCTGAAAGAGTTCAACGGTTTTGATGATCATTTTCGTTCCTCCCCGGTATATCTCTCTAAAAAACGCACGGGCGCTCCCTGCCCTTCTTCCCCGGACAGGGGCCGGAAAAGGGCTTCCTTTTTCAAAAAACAAGCGCCCTTCCCCGCTATTTTACATGAGCGAAACACGGTTTGCAAGCCTTGCGCGGAAGATAGGGAAAGTGCTATACTCTGCATAGAGTTCCCACAGCAAAAGGAGGCGTTTTTCTCATGACGGAACCGATCCGCCTGGGCGTCCTCGGCCCCGGGGCCATTTTCCGCCGGGTCATGACCGATATGCACAACGCAAAAAACATCCGCATCACGGCCGTCGCTTCCCGTTCGCCCGAACGGGCCGAGGCAGCGGCGAAGCTCGCCGGGGCGCAGCACGTCTTCACTTCCTATGAAGAGCTGGCCTCCTGCCCGGATGTGGACCTCGTCTATATCGCCACGCCGCACCCCATGCATAAAGAGCATGCGATGCTGTGCATGCGCAACAAAAAACACATCATCTGCGAAAAGCCCATGGCTCTCAACGAAGCCGAAGTGGCCGAAATGGCCGCCTGCGCGCGCGAAAACGGCGTATTTTTAATGGAAGCGATGTGGACGCGCTTCTTCCCCGCCGCCGTGCGCGTGCGCGAGCTGATCCAAAGCGGCGCCATCGGAGAGGTCAAGCATGTGGAGGCCAAGTTCTCCTATCGCTCCGCCGGCCTCCCGCCCACCCATCGCCTCCTCGACCCGGCGCTCGCCGGGGGCGGCCTTTTGGACGTGGGCGTGTACGCGCTCGAGGCCATCACAGACGTTCTGGGCTATCAGCCCTCCTGCGTGCAGGGCCTGTGCGTCAAGGCGGAGACCGGCGTGGACGGCCGCTTCTCCGTGCAGATGCTCTATCCCTCCGGCGCGACGGCGCAGTTCATGTGCGGCATCGACGTCACCACCGATTCCACCCAGATGATCTACGGCACGAAGGGGCGCATCGAGATCCCCGATTTCTGGCATCCCACGCGCTTTACCGTACACTATGCCTCCGGCGAGACCGCCGAGCACGCCTTCCGCCCCGAAAACGAGGGCCATCACTACGAATTTGAGCACGCCGCGCAGTGCATCCGCGAGGGCGTCTGCTCTTCCCCCGTCATTTCTCCGGAAGAGACGCAGGCCGTCGCGCGCATCATGACGCAGCTGCGCCACGAGCAGGGCGTCTTCTATCCGCAGGAGGAACAATAATGGCAAAGCTCGAACCCTACGACCGCTCTCTGCCCTACAGCTATGCCCTCGGCGCGTTCCCCTGCCTGCAGCTGCTCGCAGCCCGGCCGGAGATCGTCCGCCGCCTGCTCCTGCATCCGGACGGCCTCGAGAGCGAGGGCGTCCGCCTGCTGCGCGAGAAATGCGCCGCCCTGAACGTGCGCGAGGAGCAGGCCGAGCGCGTGCTGCGGCGCGAATCCAAAAAGGGCAATTGCTTCGCCGCGCTCGTGTTTGAAAAATACGAGGCGGAGCCGGACGCGCAGGAAGACCACGTCGTGCTCAACAACATCTCCGATTCCGGCAATCTGGGCACGGCGCTGCGCTCCTGTCTGGGGCTGGGCGTCAAAAACGTCGCCTGCATCCGGCCCTGCGTCGATATCTTTGAACCCCACACCGTGCGCTCGAGCATGGGCGCGGTCTTTTCCATGAACGTGCGCGTCTTCGATACCTTTGAGGAATATCGCGCCCTCTTCCCGCAGCACACGCTCTATCCCTTCATGCTCAAGGGCTCGACCGAGCTCGAGCAGGCCGCCGCACATCCGCAAAAGCCGTGGTCGCTCGTCTTCGGCAACGAGGGCAGCGGCCTGCCGGAGGAATTCGCCGACATGGGCGTGCCCGTGCGCATCCCCATGAGCTCGGAGATCGACTCCTACAACCTCGCCGTCTCCGTGGCCATCGGCGCCTATGCCTTCACACGAAAATAAGGAGCACCCTGCATCATGCAACTGATCGACATCCAAAATTCCGCCTATGCCGCCGCCAAAGAGCTGCTCGCCCTTGAGCGCCCCGGCTTTTACGCGCCCCGCATTCTAATCGTGGGCTGCTCGTCGAGCGAGATCGCCGGCGCAGAGATCGGCCATATGTCCTCGCCCGAGGTCGGGCAGGCCGTGGTCTCGGGCGTTCTCGAGGCCTGCAAGGAGGCCGGCTGCGCCGCCGCGTTCCAGTGCTGCGAGCATCTCAACCGCGCGCTCATCGTCGAGCGGGAGACCGCCGAGCGATTCGGGCTCGAGCCGGTCTGGGTCGTGCCCGCGCCCAAGGCCGGCGGCTCTCTGGCCACGGCCGCGTGGCGGTCTTTCGCCGCGCCCGTCGCCGTCGAGCATATCCGCGCCGAGGCCGGGCTCGATATCGGCGACACCTTCATCGGCATGCACCTCAAGGACGTGGCCGTTCCGGTACGCCTTGGCATGAACTCCATCGGCAACGCCCATCTGACCGCCGCCCGCTGCCGTCCGAAGCTCATCGGCGGCGAAAGGACGAAATACACTGAGGAGGACCTCGAATGAAAGCTGTCATACTGGATATGTACGGCGTGATCATCCGGCAGGACGGAAGCGATTTCGCACCCTATGTGCAGAAATTCTTTCCAGAGCTGTCCTATGAGCAGATCACGCAGCCCTGGTTCCGCGCGGACAGGGGCGAGATCGGCATGCTGGATGTCTGGGAGGCGCTCGGGTTCAAGGGCGATCTCGAGGCGATCGACCGCGAATATCTCGACACGCTGGAGCTGAGCGACGGTTTCCATGCCTTCGCGCAGAAGATGCGGCCTCTGTACAAAATGGCGATCCTGGCGGACGACAACAGCCGCTGGAGCCGGCATCTGCGCCAGAAGTTCGATATCGACCGCTATTTCGACGCGGTCTGCATCAGTGCCGAGACGGGCATAACCAAGCCGGACGAGCGCGCGTTTCTGAACGCACTGGAACAGCTCGGATGCCGGGCAGACGAATGCGTATTCATCGACGACAGGCCGCGCAATCTTGCTGCGGCGCAGGCTGTGGGCATGCGCGCGGTATTGATGGGCAGCGGCGGCATCTGGCAGGGTGAGCGCGCGTCCTGCTTTGACGAACTGGCCGGGATTCTGGCCGAATGACACAGGGTCTTGCCCCTTGAAAAGGGGTCCATATAAAGATCAACACTAACGGGAGGGTAACGAAAAATGACGAATTATACCATCGGCGCCCAGATGTATTCCTGCCGCACGCTGACTCAGGACGAAGCCGGCCTGCTCAGCACCATGAAGGCCCTGAAGGAAATGGGCTACAACCAGCTGCAGTATTCCGGCGCGGGCAAGGACATCCCGGCGGAAGCCTTTGCCGAATATCTCAAAGAGACCGGCACCCTCTGCGGCTCCACCCACATCTCCTTCCAGGAAATGGAAGAGGACCTCGACACCGTCATCAAAAACCACAAGCTCTGGAACTGCGCCTATCCGGGCATCGGCGGCCTGCCGGGCGAATATCGCGAGAGCAAAGAGGGCTACCTCACCTTTGCCAAAAAGGCCGACGCCATCGCCGAGCGCCTCGCGGGCGAGGGCATGAAGTTCGTCTATCACAACCACGCCTTTGAGTTCATGAAGTACGACGGCGTGCCCGCGCTGCAGATCCTCATGGAAAACACCAAATTCCTGCAGTTCGAGCTGGACCTGTTCTGGGTGCAGGCCGGCGGCGCTTCCCCGCTGGAGTGGATCAAGAAGGTCGAAGGCCGCATGGACGTCGTGCATTTCAAAGAGATGACCGGCGCGCTCAAGCCCGTCATGATGGCTCCCATCGGTCAGGGCAACATGAACTGGCCCGTACTGATGAAGGCCTGCGACGAGATCGGCGTCAAGCTCGCCTATATCGAGCAGGACAACGCCGTCGACACCGACCCCCTCGCCTGCATGAAGGCCAGCCACGATTACCTCGTCTCCATCGGCGGCCGCTTCTGATATTATATTGAGTTTTTGCGGGGATCCCTTAACGAAAAGAGATCCCCGCGCTCTTTTTTTGCAGGGGCGACCCTTGCCCTCGCCCGAAAAACCACCCACTCCGTAGGGGCGACCC
>JAUMYC010000222.1 GCA_030528845.1 Eubacteriales bacterium | reverse complement strand
GGCGCCGCAGGCGCGACGGGGTGCAGGGGCAGAGCCCCTGCCAAGAGAGCAGGAAACAACAGCCGCAGCCTCTTGCGCGCGTTACAATTCCGGAGTATAATATATGTTTGAATATCGACATGCAGGAGAATGGGCAGCAATGGATATACAGCTGGGCGACATCGCGCGGATGCGCAAGGCGCACCCCTGCGGCAGTGCAGACTGGGAGGTCATCCGCGTGGGCGCGGATATCAAGATCAAATGTCTGGGCTGCGGAAGGATCGTCATGCTGGAACGACCGGCCTTTGAGAAGCGTCTGAAGAAAATAACGGCGCGCGGATCGGAGGCGGAAGGAAAGAATGGCAAAAAAGAAGAAGACGGAGCAGTCTGAGCAGTTCAGGCTTTCGAGAGATATCCTGGCACTGCTGGCCTGCGCCCTTGCGGCGGTGCTGGTCGCCGTGACGGTGCGTATGTTCGGCTTCGGCTTGGTCGTCGTGCGCTCCGAGGCGATGGGCGGCACGCTCCGCCCGGGAGACATCGTGCTCGTCTCACAGACGGCGCAGCCCGAGGCCGGCAACGTCGTGCTGGCGGGCGCGCTCAACGGCAGCGCGTTCCGGCGCGTGCTGGGCATGCCGGGAGACAGGATCGGCACGCGGGAGAGCGGCGTGGTCCGCAACGGCATGGAGCTGTACGAGCCCTATGCCTCCGGCGAGATGGCCGTGCAGATCCCCGAGAGCAGGCTGGGCGAGGGGCTCTACCTCCTCCTGCCGGACGATCGCTCCTGCGAGGGCGCGCTCGTGCAGCGGGGAGCCATTGCGGGCGTGGCGCGCGCGGTCGTCTGGCCGCCGAGCCGGGCGGGCTTTCTCTGAGGTATATTTTTTTGCGGCAGAGCGGCGCGGGGCGCGTTCCCCAAGGCCGGCCCTGCGCGGAGGATGAAAGAGCTATGGAAACAAGGACCCCCGAAACGACAGAAACGAAGGACAAGAAAAAGACGATGGCGGCGGAGATATTCGACTGGGTGCGCACGCTGGCGATCGCGCTGGTCGCTGCGCTGCTCCTGCGCACGTTCGTCTTCAGCATGGTGCGCGTGGACGGCGACAGCATGCTCGAAACGCTGCAGGACGGCGACATCATGTTCGTGACCATGTTCGACCGCTTCCTCGGCGATTTTGACCGGGGCGAGGTCGTGATCTGCAACTATCCCAACGCCAAGGGCTATCGCGTCAAGCGCGTGGTGGCGCTGCCGGGAGAGACGATCGAGATCATAGACAAGCAGACGTACATCAACGGAGAGCTTTTGCAGGAGGAATATGTGGAGCACCTGCCCATGACCGATTACGGCCCGGTCACGCTGGAGGAGGACGAATACTTCCTCATGGGCGACAACCGCACCTACTCCAAGGACAGCCGCAGCAGGGACGTCGGGCCGATCGTGCGGGAGGAGATCCACGGCGTGGTGCGCGCGGTGGTCTTCCCGTTTGATTCGATCCGCGGCGTGCATTGAGCGGCGAAAGGAATGAAGACGATGAGCGAAGAAAACAAGACGAAAAAGCTGCTGGAAATGCGCGAGGAGCCGAAGAAGGTCTTCTGGACGGCCGAGCGCAAAAAGAACCTGCGGGAATGGGTGCTCTCCTTTGCGGTCGCGATCGTGGCCTTTCTGTTCATCCGCACCTTCCTGTTCACGATGATCCGCGTGGACGGGCAGAGCATGTGCGAGACGCTGCAGCACGGCGACAGGCTGTTTGTCACGGTGCTGGACGTGCGCATGAACGGCGTGGAAAACGAAGATGTGATCATCTGCCATTATCCCGGCGAAGGGCACACCTATTTCGTCAAGCGCGTGATCGCGCAGGAAGGGCAGACGGTGGAGATCAAGGGCGGCGTGACCTATGTGGACGGCGTCGCCATGGAAGAGGAATATGTCGACCATCGCACCATGCGGGATTTCGGCCCCTATACGGTAGAAGAGGGCGAGATCTTCGTCATGGGCGACAACCGCGCCAACTCCCGCGACAGCAGGCAGGTGGGCGCTTTGGATGAAGACCTGGTCGTAGGCAAGGTGCGCTGCATTTGGTGGCCGCTCGATCGCCTCGGCATGGTGGAATAAAAGGAGGAATTTTTTCAGATGAAGAAACCGGACAAGAAGAACGTCGCGCGGATCATCGCGCTGGCGCTGGCCGTGCTGATGATCCTGGGCACGGTCGTTTCCGCGATTTTCAGCCTCGGCTATGCGGAGACGATGGAACCGCAATACGACATAACGGCGACGATGCAGCCTGACGCACAGGCGATCCGCTGCGAGCAGACGACTGTCCTGACCAACGGTACGGACGGAAAGCTCTCGCAGCTTTTCTTTTTTTGTTATTTGAACGCCTATCGGCGCGAGAGCACGCTGCCCTTCGACGCGGAGGACATGTACGGCGCGTTCGAGCAGGGCTACGCGCCCGGAGGCGTGCGGTTTCTTTCGGTCCGGGTGAACGGCGAGGAGGCCTCCTGGGGCGTGCAGGGCGAGGACGAGTGCTTTCTGCGCGTGGCGGTGCAGCTCGAGCCCGGAGAGAGCGCCGAGGTCGCGATGGAGTATGAGCTGCTGCTCCCGGCGTGCGGCGCGTTTGCCGGCGCGGGCTTGTTCGACTGGCGGCTCACCAACGCCTTCCCGACCCTCTGCCCCTATGAAAACGGCACGTTTCTGACCAACGGCGTCCTGAGCGTGGGACGCTTTGCCTTTGCCGAGCCGGCCGACTGGCGGCTGGAGCTGCTCGCGCCGGAGGGCTGGCAGGCAGTCGCGGGCGGCGCGGGCGAGGCTGCGGCAGAGGAAAACGGAATGGTGCGCCGGACGTTCGAGCAGGAAAACGCGCGCGACATGCCGGTGGTCATCGGCAGGCGGTATACGCAGTACGCTTCGGAACGCGACGCGCGCATCAATGTCTACGCTAACGACGCGGCGGCGGCGCGGGCCGCGCTGGAGGCGGCGGAGCACGCCCTCGCGCTGTATGAAGAGGCCTTCGGGCCGTATCCGTGGGAAGAGATCGATCTCGTGATGAGCCAATTTGCGCAGGGGCTGCGCAGCGCGCCGGGCGTTCTGCTTTTGAATAAGGATCTGTTTTCTCTTGCAGAACGGGAGGAGCTGGAATACGCGGTGGCGCTGGGGCTGGCGCAGCAGTTCTTCGGCGAGGCCGTGGGCGTGGATCCTTACGACGAGCCGTGGCTGTGTGAGAGCGTGAGCGGGCTGTGCGCGCTGCTGTATTACGAGGCGCGCTACGGCGAGGAGCGCATGCTGCAGGAGCTGCGCGAGAGGGTGCAGCCCGCGCTGCAGCTGACCATTCCCGGCGGGGTCGCGCCGGACAGCTCTGCCGCGTATTTCAATTCGCGCAGCGAATATGAGATGATGCTGCGCGGGCGCGGCGTGGCGGCGCTGTATGAGCTGATGCTCGCCATGGGGCGCGAGGAGATGCTCGCAGCCCTGCGGCTCTATTACGAAGAAAATCTCTTCCAAACGGGCGAGATCGGCGCGTTCGTTTCGGCCTGCGACGAGGCGAGCGGCGGCTCGTGGGGCCTGTTTCTGACGGATATGCTGGCCAATATCGGCACGGACGCGATGCAGACCGAGTGGTATTAAAAACAGGAAAATGCAGGAAATGCAAAAAACGGGCTGCAAACGGCGCGTAAATTGCAAAATAAATGGTAATATGCAGGAAATGCTGCACAATAAAACAAAAGGAAGCGCCTCTTCC
>JAUMYC010000221.1 GCA_030528845.1 Eubacteriales bacterium | reverse complement strand
TCGACGAAGTCATCGACATGAACGAAGTCACCGCCCCCGCCGTGAAGGGAGGTGAACAGCATGCTTAAGTTTGCGCTGAAAAACATGCTCGTTCGCCGCGCGCGCATGGTGCTCGTGACCCTTTCCATCGTGCTCTCCGCCAGCGTTGCGCTGCTCTCCTTCAACATTTCGCAGCAGGTCAGCGAGGGCATCATCTCCACCGCCGGCTACTACGATATCATCATCGGCCCGGCCGGCAGCTCCACCCAGCTGGCCATGAACACCATGTTCTTCACCGACGAGCCGCTGGGCACGATCTCGCATGAATATGTGGAAGAGCTGCAGGCCAGCGGCCTGACCAACGCCGTCGTTCCCTTCACCATGGGCGACAGCTACAACGGAGCAAAGATCGTCGGCACGAGCGCCGACTATCTGGAAGGCAAGCGCGTGAAGCAGGGCGAGATGTTCGTCGAGCCCTTCGAAGCCGTGGTCGGCAGCGGCGTGGCGGAGCGCTACGGCCTGAAGCTGGGCGACAGCATGGTCACCTCGCACGGCCTGACCGGCACCGGGCACGCCCACGAATCCACCCCGCTGCACGTCGTCGGCATCCTCGCCAAGACCGGCACCGCCTACGACAACGTCATCTTCACCTCCTGCGAGACGGTTTGGGCCGTGCATGACCACGGCTCGGAAGAGCATGTGCATGACGAGGAGGCTTCCGCCGAAGACGGCCATGTGCACGACGAAGCCGAGGAAGAGCACTCGCACGAGACCGAAGAAGAACATGTGCATGAGACCGAAGGCGAGCATGCGCACGACAAAGAGGCTTCTTCCGAAGGCGAGCTCATGAGCCACGCCTCCGCAAGCGAGACGACGGACCATGCTCACGAAGAAGAGACCGAAGCTGCCGCCGAGGAGGAACACGAGCACGACCACAGCCACGGCGACGTATGCGCGATCCTCGTCAAGAGCAAGAGCTTCAACGACTACTACAAGCTGATGGAGATCTACGGCGCGAACGCGGATCTGCTGTGCATCAACCCCTCCACCGTGCTGCGCGAGGTGCTCGAGCAGGTCGATCTTTCCACGCAGATCGTGTATATCCTCTGCGCCATTATCCTGCTGATGAACATCGTGGTCATCTCTGTCATCACGCTGCTGAACATGTATGACGCGCAGAAGGAGATCGCGCTCATGCGCCTGATCGGCATCAGCATGCGCCGCATCGGCCAGCTGTATCTGATCCAGAACGGCATCATCGGCCTGATCTCCACCGTGCTTGCGCTGCTGCTCTCGCACGCCTGCCTCGGCCTGATGGGCAGCTTCGTGGCCTCGATGGGCATCGTGCTGAATGTAACGGCCGTCTATCCGCTGGAATGGGCCATCATGGCGCTGGTCTTCGTGCTGAGCGTGCTGCCCACCATGGCGAGGATCCTGTCCATGTCCCGCAAGGACAGCCTGAACGGATGAGGTGTGCCGATGAAAAAGAGTATTTGTTTGGTTTTGATCTGTGCGCTGGCCCTTTGCCTGTCCGCCTGCGGCGGAACAGGCAGCGATGCCGCCGGCGCCACTTCCCTGAGCTTCAGCGACGCCGTGACCTTTGAGACCATCGAAGCGCTGGACGGACAGCCCGTCTCGATCGTCGGCTACATGGCCACGATGTCGCCCATCAGCGGCAAGTATATGTACCTGATGAACATGCCCTATCAGTCCTGCCCGTTCTGTCTGCCCAACACCACGCAGCTCGCCAACACGATGGCGGTCTATGCGCCGGAGGGGAAGACCTTCGACTACACCGATCAGGCGATCCGCGTCGTCGGGACGATGGTCGTGGACGATACGATCGACGAGTTCGGCTACGCCTACAACTATCGCATCGCGGACGCCACCTACGAAGTCGTGGATCTTGCCACGATCTCCGAGGATTACGCGCTCTGGCAGGCCATCGCGACGGACGGCATTGTAAACGAACTGAGCGCCATGTTCGATTACCTGCATTTCCTGTGCCAGTGGACGGAATATCAGGGCAATTACATCGACGAGAGCGGCGCGACCGTCGCCTTCAACCTGTACCCGGGCGATGTGAAGGCCTATCTCGAAGACGACAGCGCCTACGGCTATGCGGACAAATACGCCGACAGCTACTTCCCCGGCCTTGTCTCGCGCATCCGGGCGATCAGCCCCGACGGGCTGGAGGATCTGGTCGCGATCGTGGAAGCGGCGCAGCAGCAGGCGGACGCAGCCGTCGCAGCGCTCGACAACTCGGAATACACCTACGACGAGGCGACCGACAAGTTCACGCTGAACAACGGCGACGCCATGTACGAACAGTTCTACGATCTGTACTATCAGTTCTCCCTCTGGCTGACGCGCTGGGAGCTGTAACAGAAAGCCTATGGCAACACAAAAAAGCCTGCATCGAAGCGATGCAGGCTTTTTTGTGTATTGTTTAGAGGCGGCAGTTCAGCTTTTCGAGCTCGGCAGCGACGTAATCGCGGACGAATCCGACCACTTCCTCTGCGGGCTTCTTTTCCATCATGCTCTTGTCGCGCGCGGCGATCTCGACCGTGCCGTTCTTGAGGCCCTTGGGGCTGACGACGATGCGAACGGGCACGCCGAAGAGGTCGGCATCGGAGAACATGACGCCGGCGGAGACGGGGCGGTCGTCCCAGATGACCTCTACGCCCAGCCTGGTCAGCTCGTCGTAGATCTTCTGCGAGACCGCGGCCACTTCCTCGTTGTCCGCGCGGAGGGAGCACAGGTGCACATGCCACGGGGCGATGGAGATGGGCCAGATGGGGCCGTAATCGTCGCGGTGCTCCTCGCACACGGAGGCGGCCAGACGGCCGACACCGATGCCGTAGCAGCCCATGATGGGATGCTTGAGAGAGCCGTCCGCGTCGACATAGGTCATGTCCATGGCCTCGGTATACTTGGTGCCCAGCTGGAAGATATTGCCCACTTCGATGCCGCGGGAGGTGTAGATGCTCTTCTTGCCGCAGACGGGGCAGATGCCGCCGTCAAAGGCCTTGGCCACGTCCACATATTCCACCGCGCCGTAGTCGCGCTCGATGGAGAAGCCGGTGTAATGGCTGTCCACGGAGCAGGCGCCGGTGACGACGTTTTTGAGGCCCTTGAGGCTGGCGTCAAAGACGACCTTCACGCCCGCGGGCAGACCCTTGGGGCCGATGAAGCCGGCGGGGATGCCGCACTCTTCCGTGATCACGCCGGGGTGGATCTCGCACTTGAGGAAGTTGCGCAGCTTGGTCTCGTTCACGTCCAGATCGCCGCGCAGGAAGACGATGACATACTTGTCGGTCTCGTTTTCCTGATAGACGACGGCCTTGCAGGTGCGGTCGGCGCGCACGTTCAGGAACGCGCACAGGTCTTCGATGGACTTGACGTCGGGCGTGGCGACTTCCTTGAGCTCGACTTCCACGTCGTCCTGCACTTCTTCGATGATGCAGGGCGCGGCTTCCATATTGGCGCGGTAATCGCAATCATGGCACAGCACGATGCTGTCCTCGCCCACGGCGGTCAGCAGCATATACTCGTGCGAGACCTTGCCGCCCATCATGCCGCTGTCGGAAGCGACGGCGACGACCTCCGGCACGCCGGCGCGCGCGTAGATGCGGTTGTAGGCTTCATAGCAGCGCTGATAATAGGCCTCGAGGTCTTCCTGAGAGGTGTGGAAGGAATAGGCGTCCTTCATGGTGAACTCGCGCACGCGGATCAGGCCGCCGCGGCAGCGGGGCT
>JAUMYC010000220.1 GCA_030528845.1 Eubacteriales bacterium | reverse complement strand
ACCGCCAGCGTGCATAGCCCTGCCCAGACAGGGTTATATCCCTTCAGATACAGCGGCACCAGCAATTTCCACAGGAAGAGGATGGTAAGAACAAAGGACAGCAATGCTCTAAGTCCCGTCCGCCCTGCGAACGCGGCCAGCGACAGCGCGAATATGCCCGCAAGCAGCCACTCATAGGGCAGGCGATAGTGATCGATCAGCGTGATATAAACGATCTCGGAGCCTTTGCTGCTGATAACGGCCTGCGCCTTATCCCCTGCCGAGAAGAGCTTGTCCTGTTCTAAAGATCCGCGCAGAAGGTTCACGGCATCGGACTGCCGGCCTTTGAATGCGCCGCTGAGGATCTCTACCGCACAGCGCTGTTCGCCCGTGCGGACAAGGCCGGTATCGAAGATGGCCGATTCATCCGTTTCCACGATGCGGACCACGCATCGTTCCGCGTCCTGATACTGCGCCGCGCCTTCAAACCCTGTCGGCAGCAGGAGCAGCAGCGCGATCAGGGCAATACATACCGCCGTCGGGGCATAATGCCGTATTTTGCTGTTCATATTCGGTATCACCATTCTTAAACAGCGCACTGCCCGCGACCGGGCAGTGCGCCTGTTTATGGATTCATTCGACATTCATGATCGAGGCAAGCTTATGGAAGATCTCGGTGTTGTCATAATATCCGCCGAACATTTCCGAGCACGCGCCGTGTGCAAAAACCGCAACGGGCAGACCGGTATGCGCATAGCTGGAGAACGAGAGGCCGGCCTTGTTGTTGAGGATATGCGTAACGGTGACGCTCAGCGGTTCATATGTGCCGTAGAGGAGATACTCCTCCTGCTCGTCCATATCGACGTCTGCCTCTTGCACGCTCTTTTGATATGCCGTCTCAAGCAGCGCAAGCTCATAATCCGTCAGCGCAAGCAGATCGTCCTTCGTGCCGTAGCGCTTCAGGCCGAAATAATCCTCGATCTCCTTCAGAACTTCCTCAAACGGGGTCTGATTCTCACGATACCCTTCAACGAGCAGATCGAACTGCTCAAAGGAGATCGTCTGGCTTTCCAACAGGGTAAGATAGGTGTCGAAATCCGTTCCGGCAAAGCCGATGCTCAAGCCGCCGGTCTCATGATCGCCGGTGACGATGATCAGCGTCTCATCGGGATGGAGCGATGCAAAATCGACAGCCACCTGCACGGCATCGGCCAGTGCGCAGGTTTCGTGCACGGTGGTCGCGGCGTCGTTGGCGTGGCAGGCCCAGTCGATCGCGCCGCTCTCACACATCATGAAGAAGCCCTGCTCGTTATCCAGAAAGTCGATGCCGATCTGCACATAATCTGCCAAGGAGCGTTCGCCCTCTTCGCGGTCGATCTCGTAGCCCATATCCTCTGCAACGACGACCACTTTCTCATCTGCCTGCGAAATGGACGCGATCTCCTCGTCCGAACGGCAGATCTTATATCCGGCCGCCTCCGTAATGTCGTACAGGCTTTCACGGGGCTCCTCGCCTTCATATCCATCGGGATTCAAGAATGGCTTTCCGGCGAAAAATTCAAAACCGGAGGCGGGAAGCTCCAGTCCAAGTTCGTAATAGTTGGTCCTGCTCACATTATGGCCGTAAAAGGCGGCGGGAGTCGCATGGTTCAGATAGACGGACGTGACGATGCCGACCCGGAGTCCGTGCTGCCTGTGCACTTTTTCGGCAATGGTCTCAAAGGAGACCGTACCGGTCATGTCGACGTTGATGCTGCCGGCGTAGGTCTTATTGCCGGTGGCGATAGACGTCGCAGCAGAGGCGGAATCGGGTGCAAAGGAATTGCAGTCGTAATTCACCGCGCTGCCGGCCGTTTCAAAGCGCATGAAGTTCAGATACTTCGGGCCGTCCAGCCGCGTTCCATGGTGTTCTCCTTTGCTCGGCTGCGCCCAGAAATAATCCTTATCTTCCAGCACGCCAAGATAATCCGACGCCGCCTGAAACTGCGGGTAGCTCATGCCGTCGCCGATAAAAAGAAACACATACTTAGGAGATTTGGCCGGCATGGCGCCTGCATCCGCGCTGCCGTCCGCTGCCTTCGCAAGAGACAGAGAGGAAAACGCGGCTGCAAACATGCACAGCGCCGCAAGCATGCAGGCAAATCGCCTCATCACGGTATTGTTTCTGAACATATGCTCCTCCTCTTCCGGACAGCCGGGCGATTTACGATACGCCTGCGGAAAGATATGCCGGCGCGCTTCCATCGGCCATAGTCTGTGCGGCGAATTCTAATCCGATCCTTCTGTATTATAGCACATTTGATTTCATACCGAACATCGAAAGAATGGACAATTTATCGGAAATATACGAAAAGTATTCTCCCAAATCAAACGTCTGCGGTCACCTGTTTGAATACGTCGTGAAACTTTTCATCACGTCACAAAGGAAGGCAGGTTCGCCATATGATATCTGATATGCCGCCATGTCTTCTACGATCTGCTCGGCAACATGAACCAAAAATACGAGCCATCGCCCTCCGATCCGGGAGCAGCGGCAGCGCCAAGCCTCCGTCAACATAGAGAAGGTTTTTCGGGAGAAGTCCGGCGCATCCGCAGAAGAGCTGCATTAAAGAATCTATCGTGAACCGAGAAAAGGGCTTCTCGGCTCGCTCTTTTTGCATTCATCGCGCCGGAAGCGTTATGAAAACGCAGCGGCCCGCAGGAGGCTGCAAGGTTGCCAAGCGCCGCCAAAGGCCGTATAATAATATACTGAAGATGCACTGCCGATCCACGGGATAATGATATCATGCCGCCGTTCGGCCGAGCGCATGACCGATCGCGCCAAACACTGCGCGCAGCAAAGGAAAACGGTCTGCGACCGTTCCATCGTCAAGGGAGGGATCTGACCATGAAGGGTACGACCGCGTGGAGCTATGCGCCCTATAAACCGTATCTGTTCGAGACCGGCGACATTTACATCTGCCGCATTGCGCCCGATGAAAGCAGCATTCATTTTGAATGGCTGCCCGGCGGCGACGGAAGCTATGAAGTGTATCTGCGTCTGCGCGGCACGGGTGAATTTGAGCGCGCCGGCACGACCGACCGGACCGAATTCGACCTGTCCGGCCTTCAGACGGACGCTGACTACGAGTTCTTCGTTCAATCAGCCGGCCTGAAAAGCCGCGTGCGTCTGGCACGCACCGGCCCGGTCATAGGCACAGTGGTCAACTATCTGCACCCGGAGGACGAGGCGTTCCGTTTTTCGGGCCGCGCGCTGTGCTCTCCGTCCCTTCTGCGCTGCCCGGACGGCAGTCTGCTGGCCTCGATGGATGTGTATCAGAAGGCTGCGCCGCAGAATCTCAGTTTTATCTTCCGCTCTGAGGATGACGGCAAGACCTGGCATTATCTGACCGACCTGTTCCCCTGTTTCTGGGGCAAGCTGTTCCTGCACAAGGGCGCGGTCTACATGCTGGCGGTTTCCACCGAATACGGCGATCTGCTGATCGGACGCTCGGACGACGGCGGCAGGACCTTTTCTGCGCCTGTCGTACTGCTGCGCGGCGCCTGTCACTGCGCCATGCCCGGCATTCATAAAAACCCGCAGAACATCATGCGCTGCAAGGGCCGCATCTATGAAACGCTGGAATGGGGCTGCTGGGCCAACGGCGTCCATCACGCCGCCATGGTCATGTCCTGCGACGAAAACGCCGACCTGCTGAACCCCGAAAACTGGCATTTCACCGACCCGGTCCCCTATGATCCGGAATGGCCCGGTACCGCAGCAG
>JAUMYC010000219.1 GCA_030528845.1 Eubacteriales bacterium | reverse complement strand
CTTTTAGGAGGGCGCGGGAACCCTTTTCTTTTTCCAAAGAAAAGGGTTCCCGCAATGCCCATTCGTACTTAAGGAGGTTGTACCCATGAACAAACTGGATCTTTCCGCCCTTTGGAGTTCCCAGACGATCACCATCTCCTCTCTGCCCGTCGTGCTGCTGTCCATCCTGCTGGCCTTCGGCCTGGGCATGTTCATCTTCTTCGTATACAAGATGAACTACCGCGGCGTGATGTACTCTGCCAACTTCGGCACCACCCTCGTGCTGATGACTCTGATCACCACGCCCGTCGTCATGTGCATCCGTGAATCCATCCAGCTGTCCATGGGCATGGTCGGCGCGCTGTCCATCGTCCGCTTCCGCACCGCCGTGAAGGACCCGCTGGACACCGCCTATATGTTCTGGGCGCTCACCATGGGCATCCTGCTGGGCGCAGGCCAGTTCTTCCTGGCCATCGTAGCCTCCGTGCTCATCGCCGGCCTCATCTTCCTGCTCACCCGCATCTCCTTCAAGAGCGCGGACAGCTATCTGCTGGTCGTGCGCGGCGCCGCCAGCAGCGAACCGGCTCTCGCGCAGATCATGACCAAGACCAACCGCGCCAGCATGAAGAGCAAGACTGTGAACGGCAACGGCTTTGAGATGACCTACGAAGTGCGCGTGGAAAAGCCCGACGCCTTCCTCGGCCGCGTGCTCTCCATCGCCGGAGTGCAGGACGCCACCCTCGTGGCCTATCAGAACGAGACCGTCTAAGGGCCCGTCTATATCCCCCTCGCCAGCGCAAAGGGAACCCTGCTTCCGCCCGAAACAGGGTTCCCTTCTGAATTTTCTGCCCGCGAAAGAGAGAACAGAAAAAATGTGGAAAAAATACAAGGATAAATGGAAGAACACCGACCGGCAGACCCGCCGCCGCCAGCTGCTGACCATCGGCATCCTGGCCGCGATTCTGATCGCGATGGTCGTGCTCTTTGCGACCGTCGGCAACGAACTGATCCTCTTCGTGTCCGATCCCGCTCTCTTCCGCGCGTGGGTGCAGGGGATGGGCTTTGTCGGCAAACTGGCCTACATCGGCATCATGATCGTGCAGGTCGTCGTGGCCATCATCCCCGGCGAGCCCATCGAGCTGGTCGCGGGCTATGCCTTCGGCGCGTGGCAGGGCCTGCTGCTTGCGCAGATCGGCACGCTCATCGGCAGCGCCTCCATCTTCCTGGCGGTCAAAAAATGGGGCATGCGAGCCGTGGAGGCCTTCATGCCCAAGGAAAAGCTGCAGTCCTTCCGCTTTTTGCAGGACAGCACCCGCCGCAACGCCATCGTCTTCCTGATCTTCTTCATCCCCGGCACGCCCAAGGACGTGCTGACCTATTTCGTGGGCCTCACGCCCATGAAGCTGGGCGAATGGCTGCTCATCACGAGCATCGCGCGCATCCCCAGCGTGCTCTCCTCCACCCTCACCGGCGCGGCCATCGGCGACAACCAGTATCTCATAGCCGTCGCCATCTACGGCGTCACCGCGATCGTCAGCCTCATCGGCGCGCTGATCTATAAAAAAATGCACGCCAAACAATCCCTCGGAGAGATCGCCATCCGCGAGGCCACGCCCGAGGAGGCGCAGGATATCATCGCGCTGACTGGCGTCTGGGAGCAGGAGAACATCACCTACGGCCTGCGCAAGGACACCCCGGAGGACTTGGACGGCTGCAGGCTCTGGGTCGCCCGGCGCGAGGAGAAGACCGTCGGCTTCGTCGCCGCGCGCGAGGAGACCAGCAAGCGCCGCAGCAGCATCCTCGAGGAAAACGAGCGCTATCTGGAGATCGAGGAGCTCTATGTGCTGCCCGAGGAGCGCAAGCTCGGCCTCGGCGACATGCTCTTCAAGCAGGCGGAGGACTACGCCCGCAGCGCCGGCTATCGGCACGTCCTGCTCTCCACCGCCACCAAGGACACCGCGGCCATGATGCGCTTTTATGTGAAAAAGCAGGGCATGACGGTCTGGTCCATGCGCATGTTCAAGGAGCTGTAAGGAATATTTTTTACGGGAGGCCCTTTTTCGTCAGGAAAATGGGCCTCCTGCCTTTCCTCCGGAACACCCTGCCGCCGGAAATTTACGGAGGTGCGTTCCTTCTCCCAAAGAACTCTCAGTCGCATGATATCCCCATTACGGCTTCTTTTCGGAGGGGGTCTTTTCTTCCCCGAAAAAAAAAGGCCCCCCGGCGCAACTCTCTCCCCCCACCACACAGGAGGTGAACGCAATGCAATGGAACGACCTGCCGCAGCAGGCGCGCCGAACGCTGGAACAGCTGGAGCAGGCGGGCTTCGAGGCGGCGCTGGTGGGCGGCTGCGTGCGCGACCGGCTCATGGGCCGCACGCCCGGCGATTACGATATCGCGACCTCCGCCTCCCCCGAGCAGATGCAGGCCGTCTTTGCGGGCGAAAAGCTGCTGCTCACCGGGCTCAGGCACGGCACGGTCACGCTGCTGCGCGAGGGCATGCCGCTGGAGATCACCGCATTTCGGCTCGACGGCGCCTACAGCGACATGCGCCGGCCGGACAGCGTGCGCTTCACGCGCTCCCTGCGCGAGGACGTGCTCCGGCGCGATTTCACCATGAACGCGCTGGCATGGGAGCTGCGCGCCGGGCTGATCGACCACACCGGCGGGCAGGAGGACATCCTGCGGCGGCGCATCCGGGCCGTGGGTGAGCCGGGCCGCCGCTTCACCGAGGATGCGCTGCGCATCCTGCGCGCGGTGCGCTTTGCCGCGCAGCTTTCCTTCGATATCGAGCCGGACACGGAGCGAGCCCTCTTCCTCCTGCACGGGCACGTCGCGCATGTCGCCGCCGAGCGCGTGCGCGTGGAGCTGGAAAAGACGCTCCTCGGCCCCGCCGCCGCGCCCGTGCTGCGGCGCTACGGCGAGATCCTGCGGCCGCGTCTGCCCGGCGCGGAGGCCCTTTCCGCAGCACAATGGGAAGAGAGCGCCCTGCGCGTGCAGGCGCTGCAGCCCTTCGCCGGCGGGAGGGCGCTGCTTCTCTGGGCGGCGCTGCTGCTGCCGCTGGGCTCTGAAAAGGCCACGGAGGCGCTCGCCGCACTGCGCGCAGACAAAGTGACCATCCGCGGCGTGCAGAAGCGGCTGGAGATGGCCGCGCAGCCCGCCGAAACGCTCTACGCCCTGCGCTGCATGGCGGGCGACAACGGCCTGCAGGCCGCGCGCGAGGCCGTGCTGCTGCGCTGCGCCTTCTGCGAACCGGAACGCAGCGCGGCCCTCGCCCTGCTCGATCGCATCACGCGGGAAGAGCTGCCCTGCTCCCTTGCGCAGCTCGCCGTCGGCGGAGACGAGCTCCTCGCCGCAGGCGCTTCCGGGCGGCAGGTCGGCGCGCTGCTGCACGCGCTGCTCGACGCGGTGCGCGCCGAACGCCTGCCCAATCGCAAAGACGCGCTCCTCGCCGAGGCAAAACGCCTCCTTTTGTAGGGGCGACCCTTGCGGTCGCCCGTTTCCCCGGGTCGGCGCAAGGCCGACCCCTACAAACAGAACCTCAACCCCGCAGCACGCTCTTCTCCCGTAGGGGCGACCCATGCGGTCGCCCGTTTCCCCGGGTCGGCGCAAGGCCGACCCCTACAAACAGAAGCGCTCTCCGCCCGTAGGGGCGACCCTTGCGGTCGCCCGTTTCCCCGCCGACTCCTACACGCAGAACACCAGATTCCCCTGCGGATCGAAACAGAGCGATCCGAGCCGATGCGCGATCTCCACGCCGCTCT